>JAJXTW010000084.1 GCA_021783455.1 Nitrospirota bacterium
TTTCGGCCCGTGCTTCTGGAGTTCCATATCCCAGAGGGAGAGTCCGAGCGACTCCAGAATCGGATCAAGGAGCTGCCGTATCTGATCCGCCATATCGGCCATGATTTCCCCCAAATAAAAAGAGTGGGCAAATGCAATTGCCCACTCTAAAAGGATTTTCCCAGAGTGTTGCTAATCTTTTAACACAGCTGCGACGGGAATGCAAGAAAAAAGTGCGCGTTCAGCCGGTTAAGACGAAATACGGCCCCACCCAACGATGGCCGCATGAACGGAGGGAAACAGCAGCGTTCCCTATTTGTTCAACAGCACCGCCGCTTCTTTGGCAAAATAGGTGAGGATGATATCCGCTCCCGCTCGCTTCATGGCAATGAGCGACTCCATCATGGCGCGTTCGCCGTCGATCCATCCGAGCTTTGCAGCTGCCTTGATCATGGAGAACTCACCGCTCACATTGTAGGCGGCCACGGGCAGGTTGAATTGCTGTTTGACCTGGTAGATAATATCGAGATAGGCAAGCGCCGGCTTGACCATCACGATATCGGCGCCCTCGTCGACATCCAGCGCCACTTCACGCAAGGCCTCTCGGCTGTTCGGAGCGTCCATCTGGTATGAACGCCGGTCGCCGAACTGCGGCGTCGACTCCGCTGCCTCGCGGAAGGGACCGTAGAAACTTGACGCATATTTGGCTGCGTAGGACATGATCGGCGTATCGGAGAAACCCTCGCTGTCGAGCGTATGCCTGATGGCGCCGACCCTGCCGTCCATCATGTCCGAGGGCGCAACCATGTCCGCGCCTGCCCTGGCATGGGAGAGCGCTTCTTTGGCCAGGAGTTCCAGCGTGGCGTCGTTCTGCACGGTATTGTTTTTGATCACGCCGCAATGGCCATGACTTGTGTATTCGCAGAGACAAACATCGGTGATGACAATGAGTTCCGGCAATTTGTTCTTGATGGCTTTGATTGCGTGCTGGACAATGCCTTCGTCCGAATAGGCCTCACTGCCGACCTCGTCCTTGTGTTCCGGAATGCCGAAGAGAAGGACCGCAGGGATGCCGAGCCCTTGCACTTCTTCGCAGTCCTTTACGATATTCTCGATGGATTGCTGAAAATTCCCGGGCATGGAGCTGATCTCTTTTTTCACCCCTTTGCCGTGGGTCACAAACAAGGGATAAATAAAATCATCAGGCGAGAGTTTGGTCTCCCGCACCATACGGCGTATGTTCTCGTTTGCGCGGAGTCTTCTGGGCCGGTACATCGGTTGGAACATGGGATCACCTCGAAGAATCTATAACCACGGATGAACACTGTTTAAGACAAATCCTAAATCCGCAATTCTTAATTCTAAATTCTCAATTCGTCATTGCTCTAGCTGCACCCGCATCCGCCGGAACCGCACCCGCCGCCGCTCTTCTTGGATGATGATTCCTCGCCTCCGCAGCCACAGCTGCCGCCTTCCGGCGCCCCGTTCGGGAAACCGATGACAAAACCCTCGCCCCGCTCGTCGACGATAAACCCGAGTTCGGCCCCATCAAGGGTCTTCGTGGTCGATGCATCAAGGAACAGCCGGGCGCCGTTCTTTTCCACAACCGTGTCTCCATCGCCGGTCTTGTCGTCAATCATGACCTCGTAGGAAGGGCCGCAGCATCCGCCGCTGGCCGCCGACACCCGCAAGGCATGATTCGGCACGCCCTCAGCGTTCAATATCTCTTTAATTTTGTCTGCTGCCAAATCTGAAATGGTAATCATGTATTCTCCTTTTTTCTCTTACCCGTGCTCTCCCTCCAGGGGGGGCACCCCGCCCTCTGGGGGGATAATAGGATGGGTGCGCACTATTTTATTTTAAAATACTCCGCCATCGCATCAACGAGTGCGGGGATGGTATATTCTTTCGGCATGATCGCTATCGTCATACCGTAGTCTTCGGCGGTCTTGGCCGTTACAGGACCGATGCAGGCCACAACAACGCCGTCGAGTAATGTTTTATACTCTTTTTGGCCGAGTATTTCAATAAAATTATGCACCGTGGACGAGCTCGTGAACGTCACTGCGGCGATTTTTTTCTCTGCGAACAGCTTTTTTACCCTGTCAACATCAGCGGTCGGCTTTACATTTTCGTATGCCGTGGCTACCGTGACCTCGGCGCCAAGCTCTTTCAGTTTGTCAGGGATGATCTCGCGCGCCTTCTTTGCCCGGGGGATCAGGAATTTGAGGCCTTGAACATTCTCGCCGGCAAATGCATCAAGCACGCCCTCAGCCTTGAACTCCGCAGGGACCTTATCAGGCCGAAGACCGTACGCTTCCAGAGCTTCAGCCGTCTTTGGCCCGACCGCGCAGATGTTGACACCCTTAAGAATGCGGATGTCGTTGCCGCGGGTGCGAAGACGCTCCATGAAGAATTTGACGGCATTCGCACTCGTAAAAATGAGCCAGTTATAGGATTCGATCGCTTTCAATGCCGTATCAAGTTCATCCCAGTTCGCTGGGGGAACCACGTCGATGGTCGGGAACTCGATGGTCGTTGCTCCGCGGTCGATCAGCATCTCAGCAAACGCGCTCGCCTGGTCGCGCGAGCGCGTGACGACAATGCGCTTGCCGAAGAAGGGCTTTGATTCATACCAGTTCAGTTTTTCCCTGAGCCGTACGACCTCGCCCACGACAATAATCGCCGGCGGCCCAAGCTTCGCTTCTTTGACCTTGAAAACGATATCCTTGAGCAATCCGGTCACGACTCGCTGGTCCGTGCGCGTTCCCCACTGGATGACCGCTATGGGCGTATCAGCGCTCCTGCCGTGAGAGACAAGGTTATCGACAATACTCTGGATATTCTTCATCCCCATGAAGAACACGAGTGTACCAACGCCTGTCGCAAGCTTGTCCCAGTGTATCTTTGATTCCGGTTTTGTGGGATCTTCATGCCCGGTCACAAAAGCAACACTCGCGGTATGGTCACGATGGGTGAGCGGAATACCCGCGTACGTCGGCACTGAGGTGGCCGCGGTAACGCCGGGCACGACCTCGAAAGCAATGCCGCGATCAACCAGTTCTTCAGCTTCTTCACCGCCCCTGCCGAAAATAAACGGGTCCCCGCCTTTCAAACGGGCGACGACCTTTCCTTCCAGCGCTTTCTTGACAATGAGGGAGTTGATTTCTTCCTGCGGCAGGGTATGCCTGCCCCCCTGTTTTCCCACGTAAATAAGTTCGGCATCGGGCCTGCGCTGCTCAAGAAGACGCTCGTTCGCAAGATAGTCGTAGATGATCACGTCCGCCTTCTTCACGCAGTCCAGACCTTTGACCGTGATGAGCCCGGGATCGCCGGGGCCGGCTCCGATGAGATATACTTTTCCGATTGGTTGGGTCATAACAGCAGATTCTTTCTCCCGCAAAGACGCACACTGCCCGCGTTTATGGCCGTGTTTTCGCCAGAGTGCAGGCCGGGTGCAGGCAAAAGGCGCAAAGAAATGCCAAGGTAAGAATCAGGTTCCCCTGGCGTCCTTTGCGCCTTGGCGCGATAATTTAGTTTTC
The DNA here is from genome assembly GCA_021783455.1 of Nitrospirota bacterium. GTDB lineage: Bacteria > Nitrospirota > UBA9217 > UBA9217 > UBA9217 > JAJYKN01. The sequence continues at coordinate 3,522 of JAJXTW010000084.1, forward strand.
TAAAAGATTGTTGCCGCTGAAATCGGTATTGTTTCCGTAGACCTCGCGAAGGATAACATCCGCTCCCTTTTTAAGAAGCGCTTCCGCAAGGATAACGCCGAGCTTTTCCGCTTTGTCCGGCTCGCCAACGATTGCGTCCTTGATGATTCGCTTTCCGTCAACGCTCCCCACAAGGCCGGTGAGATGCAGGTTCCCGTCCTTCACCTGGCCGTAACACGCAATCGGAACTTGGCATCCCCCTTCGAGCCTCCGGAGGAGCGCACGCTCGCCCATGACGCACGTGCGGCTGTCCGCATGGTTGAAGAACGAGATCATATCGTTCAGTTCCCGGTCATCAATCCGGCACTCGATCCCGAGAGCGCCCTGGCCGATGGCCGGCAGACTGAGCTCCGGCGAGAGGTACTCCGTAACGTTTTCCGCAAGGCCGAGCCGCTTCACGCCGGCCGCAGCGAGGATGATGGCGTCGAACTTTCCCTCTTTCAATTTCTGCAGCCGCGTGCCCACGTTGCCCCGAAGCTGGTGGATCACGAAGTCCGGACGGAGGCTCATGATCTGGGCCTGACGCCGGAGGCTGCTCGTCCCGATGTTCGCGCCCCGGGGAAGGTCGTTGAATTTCACCTTGTTCCGGGAAAGCAGTGCATCCCGTACGTCCTCACGCTCGGTAATGCACGAAAGATGAAGTCCGTCAGGGAAAAAAGTCGGCACGTCCTTCATGCTGTGAACCGCGATATCGATCTCAGCGGCCAGCATGGCCTCTTCGATTTCTTTGACAAAGAGCCCCTTGCCGCCGACCTTGGCGAGCGGCACGTCGAGGATCTTATCTCCCGTGGTCTTGATCTTCGTAAGCGTCGCGCGAACAGCGGGATACTTCTTCTCCAGCTCCGACTTCACCCACTCCGCCTGCCAGAGAGCAAGGGCGCTGGCGCGGGTACCGATCCTGATTTCTTTTCTCAATGAAAGCTCCTTAAAAACTTTTTGGCCGCGTGTCAGTGCAGACAACCGCGGATGACGGACAAAATAAAGACTTTATCGATTTTTGTTTCTTATTCCGAACGATCAGCGGCACTTGCTCTTTGATTCCCGGCTCTCGTCGGGAATCGCCGCAGTATCAGGCTCCACCGCCTTCTTATGACCGGGGCGCTTCAGTTCCTTGTCCAGGTTGAACAGTCTTCGTGCAATGGCTATGGTATTGTCGCCGCTATCAGGGCTGGAAGCCGCCAGCTTCAAAACAACGAGGGGCGCATGCAGCAGCTTGTTCACGATCGACTGAGACATGAGATCGACCGCCCTCTTCTGGTCTTCCGAAATGCCGTTCAGGGAGCCGAGCGCCTTTTCGAGTTCACGCTTCCGGACATCCTCCACTTTTTCGCGGAGGTCCACGATGGTCGGGACCGCATCGAGGGCGCGCTCCCACTGGAGATAGGTTTCCACCTCCTGGGTCACGATTTCTTCCGCTTTCTCCGCTTCCTTTGCCCTGCCCTCGGTGTTGACGTTGACCTTGCTCTGGAGGTCGTCGATGTCGTAGAGGTAGACGTTGTCGATCTTGTCGACCTCGGGATCGATGTTCCTGGGGTTCGAAATATCGATCATGAAGATCGGTTTATTCCGCCGTTCCTTGAGCGCCCGGCTGACCATGTCCCGTTTCACGACATAGTGGGCCGCTCCGGTCGCGCAAATGAGAATATCGACCATCAACAGGGCATCGGGGAAATGCTCGAACCGGATAGCGTCCCCTTTGAATTCCTTGGCCAGTTCCTCGGCCCGTTCGAAGGTGCGGTTCGCGACCATGATGTTCTTCACGCCGTTGCCCAAAAGGTGCTGGGCGGCGAGCTCGGCCATTTCGCCTGCGCCCAGGAGCATGACGTTTTTCCCGTTCAGGTCGCCGAAGATCTTCTTGGCAAGCTCGACCGCGGCGGAGCTGATGGAAACCGCCCCCTCCGCCAGTCTGGTCTCCGTACGGACTCTCTTCGCGACGGAGATCGCCTTTTTGATCAGTTTGTTCAGAATCGTGCTGGTGGTCTTGGTCTTAAGAGCAATATCGAAGGCATCCTTGAGCTGGCCCAGGATCTGGGCCTCGCCGAGGACCAGGGAGTCCAGGCTCGAAGCAACCCGGAAGGTGTGGCGCACGCCTTGGGCATCGGGATAGACGTAGAGTGACTGTTCCAGTGCTTCCCGGGGAAGGCCGTGGTACTCGGAGATGAACTGTTTGATCCGATCGATGCCCTGGGCGCTGTCCTGCACTGACGCATAGATCTCCACCCGGTTGCAGGTGGACACGATGAGGCTTTCCCGGATGCCCTCATACTCCATGAGCTTCCTGAGCGAGTCAGGAAGGGTGTTCTCCGGGAAGTTGAGCTTCTCGCGCACTTCAATAGGCGCTGTTTTATGACTAAGACCGACGACGACAATTCCCATACTTATGCCACCTTAGAACGTATGCTTTCCCATGTTCACACGGCTTATGACAAAGAAGCTTACGAGAACGAAAACAAAACCGACAATGGACAAAAACGCCATTTTTCTGCCCCGCCACCCGATGGTCCGAAGGTGGAGAAGCACCAGATAGATGACCCACGTGATGAGCGACCAGGTTTCTTTGGGGTCCCAACTCCAGTAGGAACCCCAGGCGCTGTTCGCCCAGATGGAGCCCGTGATCATCCCGAGGGTGAAAAGGGGCCAGCCGAGCGTCAATGCCTTGTACGAAAGAGTATCCATGATATCGAGCGACGGCAAACGGTGGAATATGGCGCCCAGATGTTTCGCCTTCAGCTGGCGCTCCTGGATCAGGTACATGATCGAAACAATACAGGCAAATGCAAAGGCAGCGTCGCCCAAAACCGCAAGACTGGTGTGGACGCCCAGCCATCCGCTCTTGAGAACAGGGTTCAGTTCCTTGATGTCGCCCGAAAGTATCAATACGGGAACCATAAGGATAACCACAAGAGGAAGCATGAACGATCCGAGAGCTGCTATTTTGAAGCGGAATTCCATGACCAGGAAGACGAAAATGATGCCCATACCGAGGAAATTGGCGGCTTCGAAAAAGTTGGTTATCGGGATTCGGCCCGCCTCATGCCAGCGCACGGAAAAATAGGCGATATGACAGAGAAAACCTGCAACAGTTGCCCACAAGGAAGCTCTGCTGACCCACTTCTTGTCAGGTTTAAACATGTACGAGATATATCCGGCGGCGGCAGCCAGATAAGCGCCCGTTGCGACTTGAAAAAAGAGAAGATTCATAGGATCATTTCCCCGGTAGTGTCATGATTTCATAGAATTTTTTATATTACTTTTTAGTGCCTCTGAAAGTCAAGGGAAAAACAAAAATGAACGATGGGGAACCCGGCGCAAACCGCCGGAACATGCCTGCCAGCATAGTCAGTGGAGAAATGACATCCACTCTGTTTATATACTTACCGATCCGGCGAAAGCCTTCCGTCGGTCATTCTGAGCACCTGGTCCGCCCGGAGTGCCAGTTTATCATTATGTGTCACGATCACGAAAGTGATCCCCTTCTGTTTATTTATGGAAAGGAGGAGGTCATGGACGGCTTCCCCCGTATGGGTGTCAAGATTACCCGTGGGTTCATCAGCCAGCACCACATCGGGGTTCAGTACCAGTGCCCGCGCCACTGCAACGCGCTGCTGCTCGCCGCCGGAAAGTTCACCCGGCCTGTGGTGAAGCCGTTTACCAAGCCCCACTTCGGTCAGGATAGCGGCGGCTTGCTCAGCAGCCTCATGCGGATCAGTCCTCCTGATCAAAACGGGCATCATCACGTTTTCGAGAGCCGAAAACTCGGGGAGCAGGTGATGGAACTGGAATATAAATCCGACGCGTTCGTTCCGGAAGCGCGCGAGCATCGCCGATTCGAGCGAGAAAACATCGACATCACCGTAGAGAACCTTGCCGGCCGTTGGACGGTCGAGGCCGCCCAGGATATGGAGAAAGGTGCTCTTCCCCACGCCGGAGGCGCCTACCACGGCAAGCATTTCTCCCTTCCGGATATCGAGATCGATACCGTCGAGTACGCGCAGTTCTTCAGACCCGCTCGTAAATGTTTTCCGCAGTTCCCGTATATGAATGCCTGTCTGTGTTATTTCTTTTCTCCCGGCTTTTCGCCGTCCTTGAGTTTTTCCACGGTATTTCCGATGGTCGTGGCCTTCTTTTCAATTGTTTGCTTTACGTCTTCCGCTTTATTGCCCACGCCGCCGATCCAGTTGCCCGCCGACCGGAGAAGATTGCCGCCTCCGAAGAGGACAAAAACAATAACCAGAAGTGCCACTAACACCAGTAAAAAAAAGAACCGTTTCAACGTCCCGCCTTTTTTGGCCATACATGCCTCCTTATGTCATCAGGATGGAGATCCAGAATATTTGCTGTATTACTCGTATCTGAGAACCTCGACCGGGTCCTGTTTTGCGGCCTGCCACGCCGGATACAGGGTTGCGAGGAAACTGATGCCGAGCGCCGTCAGCGATATGAACAGGATATCGAACCCGGAAATGGAAAGTGGCAGATGGCTGACCTGATAAACGTCTTTCGGCAGCGTAATGACGTCCGTTTTTGTGAGCACCGTTACCGCACTGTAACCGATGATAACGCCGAGAGCGGTCCCCACCATGCCGATGGCAAGCCCCGCGAACATGAATATTTTCACAACGCTCCGGGACGTGGCCCCCATGGATTTAAGGATGGCGATCTCCCGGCTCTTTTCCATGACGATCATCGTAAGCGTACCGATGATGTTAAACGACGCAACGATGATAATAACAAAAAGGATGAGGGACATGCCGATTTTTTCGAGCAAGAGGGCTGAAAAAAAGTTTTTGTTCTGCTCCATCCAGTTGCGCGTTATGTAGGGATACCCGGCTGCCTTTTGAATAGCTGTTGAAATCGCGCCTGCCTGGTACACATCGTCGACACGGACCTGGATCCCGCTGATGCGGCCCGGCATTTCAAAAAATTTCTGAGCATCGGGGATAGCAATATACACAAACGTCGTATTATAGTCGTACATCCCGGCGTCAAAGAGCCCGACTATCTCGAATTTTTTCATTTTCGGGATGATCCCCATGGCTGATTCCTCTCCCCCCAGGGGGTTGACCATGGTAATCGTATCGCCGACAGACACTCCGAGCTTGCGAGCCAGGTCCTCTCCGATGATGATCCCAGGCAGCTTGCCCCGGCCGGTTTCAAGATCTTTGAGCATTCCCGTTGTCATGTTTTTGGCGAGGTCCGTGACCCTTACCTCGGCCTGGGGATCAATGCCCCGGACAACGACACCCTGCATCCGGTCCTGCGCAGTGAGCATCGCTTGACCGTAGATAAACGGCGTCGTAGCAAGGACGTGCGGAACCTTGTCGATTTTATCCTGCAACGCCTGCTGGTCCTTGACGCCCGTGCCGGTGAATTCCATGACCACAATGTGCGGCATGGCGGACAGGATCTTATCGCGAAAATAGCCCTGGAAACCCGTCATCACCGCGAGGGTAATAATGGACGTGGCGACTCCGATGACGACCCCCGCGATCGAAATAAACGTATTGAGCGACACGGTGCCGTAGCGCTTTTTCGTTTTCAAATAGCGGAGGCTGATGAATATTTCGTAAGGATATTTCATAAATAATATTTGCCACAGAGCTCACAGAGAACACGGAAGAAAGCGAGACAAAGAACGAATTAAAGAAGATTAACGCTTCACCCTCTGTGCGCTCTGCGTTCTCTGTGGCTAAAAAGGTGCTACGATTTTTCCTTCTTCATCTGCGGGAAAAGAATCACGTCCCGGATGGAGTTGGAGCCCGTGAGCAGCATCACGAGGCGATCGATGCCGATTCCCTCTCCGGCTGCCGGCGGCATGCCGTACTCCAGGGCGCGGATAAAATCTTCGTCCATCTGGTGAGCTTCCTCGTCCCCTGCTTCCCGTTCCGTCACCTGTTTCTGGAACCGTTCCTTCTGGTCGACGGGGTCGTTCAGCTCCGAGAACGCATTCGCGAGTTCCCTGCCCACGACAAACAACTCGAAGCGCTCCACATAGTCGGGGTTGTCATCGCACTTCTTGGAGAGCGGAGAAATGTCCGTGGGATAGTCCGTGACAAAGGTGGGCTGAATGAGTTTGGGCTCGACCAGGGCCTCAAAGATCTCGTTTAATATTTTCCCGAGGGGTTCTCCGCCCTTGAGGTTCGCGCCCAGCTTCTTTGCATGGTCCCGCGCTTTCCCGGCATCGATCAGCACCTCGTCCGGCACGCCGGCCTGGCGCAGAGAGTCGAGGTAGGTAACCCGCCTCCACGGCGGCGCGAGGCTGATTTTATGGCCTTCATACTCAACTTCCGTGGTGCCGAGCACCTCCTGGGCCACCTGGCTTACCATCTGCTCGGTCAGGTCCAGCAAATACCGGTAGTCGGCGTAGGCGGTATAAAATTCGAGCATGGTGAATTCTGGGTTGTGGCGCGTGGAAATACCCTCATTGCGGAAATTCCGGTTGATCTCGTAGACCCGTTCGAATCCGCCCACGAGGAGACGTTTGAGGTAGAGTTCAGGCGCGATGCGGAGATAGAGGTCCATGTCCAGGGCATTGTGATGGGTCTTGAACGGCTTGGCCGTAGCTCCTCCGGGGATGGACTGCATCATGGGGGTTTCCACCTCGAGATAACCCCGCGCGTTCAGGAAGCTCCGGATCGCCTGCACGATCTTCGTGCGCAGTATAAAGACGTTCTTCACCTCGGGGTTCACGATAAGGTCCACATACCGCTGGCGGTACCGCAGTTCCACGTCGGTGAGGCCATGCCACTTCTCGGGCAGGGGCCGGAGTGATTTCGAGAGAAGAGTGAATTCCTCCATCTCAACCGTCAGTTCATTCGTTTTGGTGCGGAAGAGAAACCCTTTCACTCCGATAAAATCGCCGATGTCGATCTTTTTAAAAAGCGCGTACCGGTCCTCGCCGAGCGTGTTCTTTTGGAAATAGACCTGGATCCGGCCCGAACCGTCCTGGATATGGCCGAAACCGGCTTTGCCGAAGCTTCGCATGGCAACGATTCTGCCCGCGATAACAACTTCGATGCGCTTTGCCTCCAGCTCTTCTTTCGTCGTATTGCCGTACGTATCGATGAGCGCCTGCGCCGACGTCGATACGTCAAACCTTCCGGCGTACGGCTTCGTTCCCATCGCGCTGATTTCAGCAAGCTTTTTAAACCGTTGCTGGATCAGTTCGTTGTAAT
>JAJXTW010000085.1 GCA_021783455.1 Nitrospirota bacterium
TCAAAGGCTCCTACAGCGATCCTAAATCCCGCATCTGGCCCTTCAAGCGCATGCATACAAAACAGCAATATGACAAGGTCAACGACACTCTTGTCTACACCCATCTCTGGGGCACTGATAACGCAGTGAAGTGGGGAAATTTCAATATGGGGAAAGCGATCGAATACGGCATGAAGGAGTTCAATAAGCCCTATAGCGGTCAATTCGGATTTATCGAGACCTATTCTTACTGGCCGATTACCCATATGGTGGCGCCCAAGAAGGATGCGCTCGCATGCGGGGAATGCCACGCGAGGGAAGGACGGCTGAAGGATCTCAGCGGCTTTTATCTGCCTGGCCGGGACTACAACAGGTGGGTTGACGGCTTCGGATTGTTCATTGTCTTCGCAACATTCCTCGGTGTGCTGGTTCATGGCTCCATCCGACTGATTTCCGGCAAAAGGAGGGAAAACTCATGAGTACGCGAAAAGTTATGATCTACAGCCGCTTCGAGCGGTTCTGGCACTGGACGCAGATGGCGCTGATCGTGACGCTGCTTTTTACCGGGTTTGGCATCCACGGATTCCATCGCCTGATCAGTATTGATCTGGCCGACAGGATCCACACGGTAAGCGCCATAGGGGTCATGGTCCTGTGGCTGTTTGCCATATCATGGATTCTGACCACCGGCGTCTGGAAACAATTCATGCCGACCAGCCAGGGTCTCTGGCGCGTGGTCCGATTTTATTCCTACGGCATCTTCAAGGGTGAGTCGCATCCTTTCAGGAAGACCTACAGGCGCAAGCTCAATCCTCTGCAGGCCGTGACCTATCTGGCGCTGAAGCTGATTTTGTTCCCGGCGATCTGGCTTTCGGGGTTTGCTTATCTGACGTACGGGTTATGGGAGCGATTCATCTCCTCTGGAACTGCGTATGAGACTGTTGCGCTGATCCATACCGCCGCGGCCTTCGCCATCGTGGCGTTTGTTACAATCCATGTCTATATGCTGACGACCGGGCACTCCTTTGTGGGGCACGTCGCGCCGATGATTACGGGTTTTGATGATGTGGATCTTTCGCCAGAGGAAGAGGCCTATCTGGAAGCGGATGAACCGGGGCATATCCGGTAAGACGCAAAGATCAGAGGATGCGCTGGCATTGTCAGCTGAAAGATGGGATGGATAATACTTTCATAATGACGCAAGAGCATATGCTGGGGGAGGAAGGTTTATTGATTCGACAGTGAAAAAACGACCTACATGCTGAGACCGACAGCACATCTGAACACGCATGAGGAAAGGAGTTCTAATTCAATGGACAAACGCATTATGAAGAAAAGCTCAGTCTTTCTGATTCTGCTTTTAACCATTTTTGTCGGATCATGGGCAAACGCTCAGGCGGCACAACAACCGTCCAGCCTGATAGAACCCGTCCTGCTCAAGAAATGGATCGACAACGGCTACCGCACTGAAAAAGGTGAAAGAGTGGTGATCATTGATGTGGTGCCGGGCAAAGAGAGCCGTGAGAGTTGGTTTGCCGGTGACTTGGCAAAACTTAGGGTGCAGATTGCCAAAAAGTACGGCGGGGATTCCCCCTCGTACAGGCTGCTTGTTCAGCAGGATCAGGCCGGTTTTCTGGGGCATATTCCCGGCGCCCTGCTGAACGTCTCGCACGGCGACCTGGAAACAATGGCCCGGAGCGACGGACCGATGGCAGCCGACCACGAGGTTGGCACAGGCGCAGCCATTGACGAACTTCTTCAGGGACATGGCATAACGCATGACGATGTCATTGTTATCACCAGCTCACAGCAGACACCGTGGATGGCCTGTCCGCCCCGTCTCTGGTGGACTCTCTATTATTGGGGCTTTACCCCCGAAAAGATCAAGATCCTGAATGGTGGCAACAAGGCATACGCCCTTGCCGGCTATAAACTTGAGCGAGGTATCGCCCAACCTCGGGTTAAGCCGTCAAAGATAACGGTTGCCTCACTCCCCACCCGCCATTTTGAGGCACGAGTCAGTCTTCAGGAGATGATTGACCTGGTTGATAGCGGAAAAACCGTCAACGGCTCGGTGGTTCTGCTGGATGTGCGACAGCCTCCAGCAGCCTATTATCTGAAGGATGAACGTAAGTCGAACGGCACACCCGGCAGCGACGGTATCCCTGATATCTATCAGATACCCGGGTTCAGCTACAACCAAAAGGATAAAAGCTTCACCCGCACTTCAGACAAACAGCGCTTCAACCTGAGCCAGATGCTTTTCAGCAAGGAAGCAAACGATGGAAAATCGGCGCGTGTCATCTTCAGTCGTGCAGCCAGTCGGCCCATTACCCTCCCCAACGAATTTATGGGGATACATTCATCGGGCAGCGCACTGCTTGCCATCCCGATTGGTGGGCGCAGCGGCGATTTCGAGGGGATAATCAAAGGGGCACACCTTATCAAGTCTGCATCATATGACCTCACAGTCCCTGCTATTGCGGGCAAGGATAATCGTTTCAATAGTCGCGATGCCTTGCGGGCTGTCTTTGCCAAGGCTGGCATTGATGGGAAAAAACCTATCATCATCTACTGTAATGCCGGTGCTCTCGGTTCGTTCTATTTCTATGTGCTGCATGAAGTCTGCGGTTTTGAAAACATCAGGATGTATGACGGCTCCTGGCAGGAATGGGCAAACCTGACCGCCTTTGAGCCGGCAGACACCACGTTCGTTCGCCATGATGTTGAAACCGTTTACCCGTCATGGCCAGCGCCTGCGCCTTCCGTTCTTCTGTTTTCCAGAGAGAACCGTTATCTGGAGTGGAACGGAACGCAATTTGTCAACGATGCAACAGCTTTGACTGCAACTGCCTTGCAGGTCAAGCCTGGCGGTACGCTGAAAGGAAACCTCCGCTGGGATACCCTGCACCGTTCCGAGCATATCGTCTTCAGGCCATCTGCGAAGGTCAACGATGCAGAGCATTTCCAGACATTCAACAGTGATACCGACTGGCCGTCAGTTGATACAATTCCCGATTATGATGGTTATGGCAATGAAATACTCACGGAAGACCGGAGTTATGGCAAATGAGTGTATTCGCGACGATCGGACTTTCCGGTGGTTAAGAGACTGCATTGATGGAGGAAAAAATGAGTTCAGCAAAGAAAGTCACAAAATCAGTAAGGACACCAGATGAGGAAAATGATTTCATAAACGTGCTGAAGCGCGCCTTCGCCTACAATCTGTTTTACAGACAGGGCGTGCCGCCGCAGGTTGCTTCCATCAATGACTACTACATGGCTGTGGCCCATACCGTCCGTGACAGGTTGCAGCATCTCTGGATCAATTCCACCCAATCCCTCATAAAAAAAAGGCCCAAAATGGTCTGTTATTTTTCGGCGGAATTTCTGACCGGCCCGCATCTGGCCAACAACCTGATAAACATGGGGATTTACGAGCAGGTAAGTCAGGCCGCCAGTGAGAGCGGCCTTGACCTTCAGGAACTCATCGAGCACGAAGCCGAGCCCGGCCTCGGCAACGGCGGTCTGGGAAGACTCGCGGCCTGTTATCTCGATTCCCTGGCCACCATGGGGGTGCCGGCAATCGGCTATGGTATTCGCTACGAATTCGGCATCTTCAACCAGGCGATAGAGAACGGTTGGCAGGTGGAACACACCGATAAATGGCTGAAGAATGGCAATCCATGGGAAATCCCAAAAGCCGACATCACTTTTCCGGTGAAAGTCGGCGGTCATACCGAAACATTTTATGATGAAAGAGGGCGATACCGGGTGAGATGGATCGCCGGCCGCATGGTCAATGGGGTCGCCTATGACACCCCGGTCCCCGGATACAAGGTCGACACCATTAATTTTATTCGGCTCTGGCGGGCAGAGGCGCCGGAGTCCTTTGATTTTCAGGAATTCAATGTGGGGGATTACTACGGCGCTGTCGAAGAAAAGGTGGCGGCCGAAAATATTACAAAAGTCCTTTATCCTAACGACGAACAGATGCAGGGCAAGGAACTCCGCCTGCAGCAACAGTATTTCTTCGTCTCATGCTCGCTGCAGGACATGGTCCGCATACAGTTCATCCGTGGGCAGGAGCTTGACACTTTCCCGGAGCTTTTTGCCGCCCAGCTGAATGACACCCATCCGGCTATCGCAGTGGCCGAATTGATGCGGCTTCTGGTAGATGAGCAGAATCTGGAGTGGGACCAGGCATGGGACATCACCTGCCGGACCTTTGCTTACACCAACCACACCCTGTTGCCCGAGGCCCTGGAAAAATGGCCCTTGGAAATGTTCGGGCGTCTGCTGCCCAGGCTTCTTGAAATCATTTATGAAATAAACGGGCGTTTCCTGGATCAGGTGCGCAGACAATACCCCGGTGATGACGAGCGGCCGGCCAGGATGTCCATCATCGATGAGTCAGGATGCAGATATGTGCGTATGGCCCATCTGGCCTGTGTCGGCAGTCATGCCATAAATGGCGTGGCCGCCCTCCATACCGAGCTTCTCAAGAAGCAGACCCTTGCCGACTTTTATCAGCTATGGCCGGAAAAATTCAGCAACATAACCAACGGCGTCACCCCGCGCCGCTGGATGGCGGCGAGCAACCCCGGTCTTGCCAAGCTTATAACCAGCCGCATAGGATCAGGATGGATTACCGACCTGGATCAACTCTCCCGGCTTGAGGAGTTTGCGGACGATTCCGATTTTCTCGCTGCCTGGCGCCGGGCAAAAATAAATAACAAACAACTGGCGGCAGAGGTTATCCGCAAAAATAACGCTATTGTGATTGATCCTGAAGCCATGTTTGATGTCCAGGTAAAGCGGATACATGAATATAAAAGGCAGCATCTGAATGTGCTGCATATGATCACCCTGTACAGGCGCATCAAGGAAAATCGTGGTCTTGATATGGCGCCCCGCACATTTATATTCGGTGGAAAGGCGGCACCCGGCTATTTCATGGCCAAACTGATTATCAAACTGATCAATTCAGTTGCCGACGTCATAAACAATGACCCCGACGTAAGTCATCGGTTGAAGGCGGTGTTTATTCCCAACTATAACGTTAAGACCGGGCAGTGGATCTATCCGATAGCCGACCTTTCAGAACAGATTTCCACGGCCGGCAAGGAGGCGTCCGGCACCGGCAACATGAAGTTTTCCATGAACGGCGCCCTTACCATCGGCACCCTTGACGGGGCCAATATCGAGATACGGGATGAAGTCGGCGCCGAAAACTTCTTTCTTTTCGGGCTCACAGCTCAGGAAGTATCTGAGCTGCGGACTGCGGGCTATGTGCCCAGGGAGTATTATCACAGCAACGACGAACTGGCAGGCGTCATCGACCTTATCGCGGAAGGCCATTTTTCACATGGCGACCGGCAGCTCTTCAGGCCGCTGGTGGATGAGCTGCTCTATCATGATGAATTCATGCTAATGGCTGACTACCAGTCCTATATTGATTGCCAGGACCGGGTAAGCCGGGTCTTTGGTGATCAGAACCGGTGGACCAGGATGTCTCTTTTGAACGTCGCCCGGATAGGCAAGTTTTCTTCTGATCGCGCCGTCGGGGAATATTGCCGGGATATCTGGCATGCGGCGCCGAGCTCTGTTACGCCGGAATGGCAGGAAATCCCTGAAGCCGGTTTTGTCTTTCCGCGAAGGAAGACATAGCGAGAGGCGCGGCGCGGCAAATACGGCGAAAATTGAACTCGCGAATGAGGAGGTTGTAAATGGAAGGTATTGTCAAGCCATGGCATGGGATACAGAGAGAAGAGATCAGATGGAACCCGGAGGTGGATGAAGAACTCTGCATCGGTTGCGGAATGTGTGTGACAGGATGCGGGCGGATGGTGTACCGTTTTGACTTCGAAAAGAAAAAGCCGGTTGTAGCTGCTCCCCTGAACTGCATGGTCGCATGCGTCACCTGTGCAAACACATGCCCGCAACATGCCATCAGCTTTCCGTCGCTCAGCTATGTTCACGGATTGATGAAGGCACACAAGCTGCTTCAGAAGGCACGGGAAGAGTTGAATGCCAGCAGGGAAAGGTATCAGAAATAGGGCATCCCTGATAGGGGTTGCAATTATGATTGAAGTCGGATTGAAGTATGGCCAATCGAAGGACGAGAAGTTTGACTATGGCGGGAGTTCTTGGCGCGGGAGCGGCCCTTGTGCAATTTGGGGGCAGAGATCGTCAAGACCACGAGCGACTCTCCGCTTTGTCATTTGTCTGTAGGCAAATGGATGAAGGCATCCGGTTATTCAATCGGAAGTCCGCAGAGGAGGGACCGCTGCGCAAGGGTTTCAGCGAGTGTCGCCCACAAGCTTGTTGAAGATCTGAATGCCTGGAAGGACGGAAAATATGCAGAAAAGGCAGCATGGGGGCCGGTAAAAAACTTCGTCATTACGGCCCAGCAGAATTGTGCTGACTGTCACGGCGCAAATATTCCTGCACCTCCGACCGGCAAGTAGGCACCGCCTAATTACCCCACGAAGAGGGGCATGCGAGAATGCGGGGTAACTGTATAATCAATCGGATCACTACACTGAGGGAATCTTCGGCCCCGCGCTTTTTTGCAACAGACCCGGGCTATTTGCAGCCCCTTGAATTCCTTGCAAGCCATGTGGGAATTTCCTTCCCTCTCCCTCTCATTCTGTCGACGAGCTTCCCTCTCACGGAAGGATTTAGCGCTCCACCTCAAAGGAGGCTTCGGTACGCCATTTTGAGCGCTATCGCACCATAGATGTAGATGACAATGAGGATAAGTACGCTGAGCACCAGAGCGTTCATGCCTTATTATACAATAACCTCATAATTATATAAAACAATATTGATTAGAATAACAAAATATTGCAAATGGGCTTTTTAGGGCGTATCATTTAGATAGGGTGGCCATCGGTAATATAAAATATTGTTTATTTGGGAGGTAGCCGACTTCTGCATAAATATGCAAGTGCTGGTGGCACGCGAAGCAGATGAAAACAGCAGGGGAGATACTACAGTGAGCATCTCATTTTTGGCCGTCGCTTTCGTCACCATTCTGGTAATTTCGGGCGTCTTTTCCATGTTCGGAAAGGGGGGAGGCTCACTTTACACACCTGTTCTGGTGATGCTCGGCATGGCCGTTGCACCCGCAATCTCCACGTCGATCTTTTTGAACCTGGTGACAGCGCTGATCGCTACCATTGTCTTCCAACGGAACAAGCTTGTGGACTACCGTTTCTGTGTTGTTTTTCTTCCGGGGACCATTGTTGGATCGTTTCTTGGGGCGGTGCTCTCCAGTATGGCCCCCAAAAACATACTGCTGGGGATATTCTCCATGTTCCTGTATGCCGTAGGCATCCTTCTTATCTTTTCCGCCAAGGAGAAGGCCGGCCAAGAGGTGAAGAAGTTGAGAGCAGGAATGATCATACTGATAACCGTCTTCTCTTTTGGAGTCGGAATACTGTCGAGCCTCCTCGGGGTAGGAGGCGGGCTGATCATCTTTCCTTTCCTGGTGCTCTACATGAAATACGGGGCACAGATGGCGGCCGGGGCCAACTCTCTTATCGTGACAGTCAGCTCATTGGTGGGTACAATCGGCCACTTCGCCTTAAGTCACGTTGATCTCCGGTTCCTTGCAGGCGCCACCGCAGCATGCATACTCGGTTCGGCTGTCGGCTCCCACGTGACGGTGAAGGCGAAGCCCGGCTTCGTCAAGGTGGCCTTCGCCTTTATCATGTGGTTCTTCGCTACGCAGATAGCATGGGGACTACTGAGGCAGTGAGAACTAAATAACTATCAACCCGGCTCAAAGGAGGCAGTTATGAGAACAAAGAGAATCATAGGTATAGTGGCTGCTCTTTCGTTGATTTTAACCTCTTCCATCGCCTTTGCAGGGTGGGGAGGCTGGCGCGGAAGCGGCGGATGGGGCATGGGTTCACAGTATAACAGGATGTACAACCCGGCAACTGTCGAGACGATATCCGGCACGGTTGAATCAGTAAATAAGGTTACCCCGATGAAGGGAATGTATTATGGCATTCACCTGATGGTCAAGACCGACAAAGAGACAATCCCGGTCGACCTTGGCCCGGGCTGGTATATTGAACGGCTCGATACGAAGATCGAAAAGGGCGACAAGATCGAAGTCAAAGGTTCACGGGTGATGTTTGCGGGCAAGCCGGCAATAATCGCGGCTGAAGTAAAAAAAGGAGATAGCACCCTTGTCCTCAGGGACAGCGCAGGCATTCCAGCATGGGCGGGATGGAGGAGGTAGTTCGGAAACCAACCTAATATCACGGCGAGGGCCCTGTTTTAAGCCGGGGCAGTGCCTTCGTTTACAAGGTACCTGACATGTCCCCATAAAAATAAGGAGATACGAAATGGAAGCCAAGTTCCCTGAATATTTAGGCCATCTTAAAGCTTTAGCGGGCAAATTATCAAAGGAGATACCGGGGACAATGTCCGGGTTCGGCATGTTGCATAAGGAGGCCCTTGCAGCGGGTGCTCTCAGCACAAAGGTAAAGGAACTTATGGCCTTGGCCATAAGCATCTCCGCCGGATGCGAGGGCTGCATCGCATTCCATACTCATGACGCCCTTCGAGCCGGTGCAACAAGACAGGAAATCATGGAGACAATCGCCGTTGCAATACTCATGGGCGGAGGGCCGTCAGTGATTTACGGCGCCGAAGCCCTGGATGCGCTGGATCAGTTCGAGGCAAAAGGAGGTGCAACAGGCCCGTCATGATAGTAGCGATCAGGAATGCATCAAAATATGACACAGGACTCGCACGCCTGCTCGATGAAGCCCGCGAATACGCTTCTGTTTATATGCTCGCAAGGCAGCGGCAGAAAGGCTGTGATGGGATGGGTGAGCTGGCGACCATGAAGGAAGAATTCAGGGATGTTGTTGATAAGATGATAAAATATTGTCAGGAGAAGAAGTATATTTCTCAGGATTTATCATACGATATTGATTCGATTGCGGACGAGATCGTCAAGGGACGGGAAACACTGTGAAGATCGAGATTGAGCCTATAGGTTCTGTTAAGAAAACGTTCCACGCCGCTGGCCCGCTTATGATGCGGAAGGGATGAGCAAAAGTGATGGAAGGCGTTATAACATCAATTCACGGGGATGTAGTGGAGATCGAGTTCGGGGATACCCTCCCTAATATCAATGATTCCCTGCTAGTCAGAAAAGCCGATGGGGAGACGGTCATACTTGAGGTGCATGACCATGCCGGTTCTTCCGTGAAGGCGACGGCGCTGGGATACACACATGGGCTCAAAAGAGGTATGGCCGTTATCTCTTCAGGCGGACCGCTCAAGGTCCCGGTAAGCAGGGATTGTCTGGGCAGGGTGTTCAATGTCTTTGGATATCCTGGGGATGGAAAAGCTCCCCTTGAGGAGTACGAGCTGATGCCTGTCCACAGGAGGTCTCCGTCCCTGGAAGATCAGACAAGTCCCGCTGGGATTCTCGATACCGGGATAAAGATAATAGACCTTCTCTCTCCCTTTCCAAAGGGAGGAAAGGTAGGGCTTTTTGGCGGGGCCGGAGTAGGGAAAACGGTCGTCCTCATGGAGCTGATATACAAGATCATCAGGGTGTATTCGGGCGTGGCGGTCTTCAGCGGCGTGGGAGAAAGGATGAGGGAGGGACACGAATTATGGAAGGAGATGGAAGGCCGCGGAATCCTTGAAAACTCAATCCTTGTATTCGGACAGATGTGCGAAGCGCCGGGAATCAGGTTCAGGGCCCCCCTGACGGCAATAACAATGGCGGAATTCTTCAGGGACCATGAAAGAAGGGACGTGCTCTTTCTCATGGACAATATTTACCGCTTCGTCCAGGCAGGCAATGAGATATCGGTCATGCTCGGAAGATTATCCTCAAGGGTCGGTTACCAGCCCACCCTTCCCGCAGAGCTTGCCGAGGTAGAGGAAAGGCTCGTATCCACAAAGAGCGGTTCTATCACCTCCGTGCAGGCGGTATATGTGCCGGCTGACGATATAACGGACCCGGCATGCGCCGGAGTAATGCCGCATCTTGATACAATAGTCGTGCTGTCAAGGGAAATAGCCGCAAAGGGCATCTATCCTGCCATAGATCCTATCGCTTCATCATCCAAGGTGCTGAATCCCGATGATGCAGGCAGGAGGCACTACGGGATTGCATGGAATGTAAAAGAGCACCTCGCCAGATACAAGGAACTTCTTGATATTATCGCTATGCTGGGAGTGGAGGAGCTCTCCGCTGAGGACAGGCAAGTTGTCAAAAGGGCAAGGAAGCTGGAGAGCTTCCTGACACAACCCTTTTTCCAGACAGAGGATTTTACGGGCAGAAAGGGAAGGCATGTCCCCCTTGAAAGGACACTGGAGGGTTGCGAGGCGATACTTTCGGGGAAGATGGATTCCGTCCCGGAGGAGGCCCTCTTCATGATAGGCGGCATAGAGGAGGTCCGATGAACGGTCCGTCATTCAAGCTCAGAGTCTTAACCCCGGCAAAGGTCTTTGAAAGGGATGTGAGTTATCTGAGACTAAAGGACGAGACCGGCTATTTCGGGATAATGAAGGGACATACGAACTTCATCACCGCCATTGTCCCTTCCCTCGGTTATTACACTAATAGTAACGGCAGGGAGGTCTACATTGCCGCAAACGGTGGAATCTTAAGCG
>JAJXTW010000086.1 GCA_021783455.1 Nitrospirota bacterium
CGGCAGAACCTGGTCTACGAAAAGGAAAACCTGCTCATCAGCGGACCGGGGAAATATCACGATTACAACTTCTACCGTGTCGCGGGGCTGTCCATCAAAGGAAAGGACAAGGGCGAGGCGGAGAACGAACAAAAGCCGGTGGATGTGAAAAGTTTGATGCCTTGAACGTCTGCCGCAGCGACACAGGGGCACAGAGCAGGTCTTAAATACGTCGTTTTCATGTTTCTCTGAGTCTCTGAGCCTCCGTGGCAAAAAAGGATTTATGAATCTTCTTTTCTACATATCAGGACTTATAGCTATAATTTCGACGTTCCTGGTCATCACCAGGAAGAGCACCGTCCATGCGCTGTTGTACCTGATCGTGTCGCTTCTTGCGGTGGCGCTCATCTTCTTTTCCCTCGGGGCCCCGTTTATGGCGGCGCTCGAAGTGATCATCTATGCGGGCGCGATCATGGTGCTCTTCGTATTCGTGATCATGATGTTGAACCTCGGAGCACAGTCAGCGCAGCAGGAAGCTCAATGGCTGACCCCGGGGATATGGATAGGTCCTTCAATTCTGACCATCATCCTTGCCATAGAACTGATCGTTCTGTTCGCAACCGACCCGGTGAGGCTTTATGCAACGAATATGATCGGCCCAAAACAGGTGGGGATCGCGCTCTTCGGCCCCTATGTTATCGCCGTCGAATTGGCATCCATGCTGCTTCTCGCGGGATTGATTGGAGCGTATCACCTGGGCAGGCCGCATAAGCATTAACATTTTTTGCCACAGAGACACGAAGGCACAGAAAAGATGGAAGATATTGCCATTGATGAATTAAATTCTATTACGGAAAAAATAATAAAATGTGCGATTGAAGTTCATAAGAATCTCGGGCCGGGATTATTGGAATCTATTTATGAAAAGGCCATGTGTCATGAATTAAGCATCGACCGTATAAACTTTTCGAATCAGGTCGTGATTCCGATAATATATAAAGGTGTCACGTTAGGTGAACATAGAATCGACCTGCTCGTTGATAACAAAGTTGTTGTTGAATTCAAAGCTGTTGATAGAATGGACCCGGTATTTAAAGCACAGCTTTTGTCATATCTGAAAATGACAGGCAAAAAGTTAGGTCTGCTGATAAATTTTAACGTCCCGGTGTTAAAAAACGGAATCCAACGAGTCATCCTCTGAGTCTCTGCGTCTCCGTGGCAGATTTGAAAGGAGTCTACCTTGATCTCGAACATCCCCATGGAACACGGTCTTATCCTTGCCGCGATCCTGTTCGCGCTCGGACTTACCGGCGTGCTCGTACGCAGGAACATCGTGTTCATGCTGATGTCCGTCGAAGTGATGCTGAATGCCGTGGGCCTCGCCTTTGTGGTCGCCGGTGCGCGCTGGGGTCAGGTTGACGGTCAGATCATGTTCATCTTTATTCTGACCATGGCCGCGGCGGAAGTTTCCGTGGGACTCGCGCTCGTGCTGCAGCTCTACCATAGTTTCAAAACATTGGATGCCGATGCCGCAAGCACTATGAAAGGATAAGTAGTTTTTATTCAGAACTCAGAGCTCTGAACCTTGAACGTTGAACTATCTTTAAAACCATGAACTATCTTTTCCTCATACCCGTCCTGCCCTTCGCCGGGTTCATCATCCTGGCGCTGATCGGCCGACGTTTGACCAAAAGCAGCGTCGCTTTCGTGGGTGCAGGCTCCGTGGGGCTGTCGATGCTCGTGGCGGTGATAACCGCCATAGGCTTCCTGACCACACCGCCTGCTGATCATGCCGTCACCAACACGCTCTGGACCTGGATGCAGTTCGATGGTTATGCTCCCTCGATCTCGTTCGTCCTCGATCCGCTTTCCCTGATCATGGTGCTGGTCATAACAATCGTTGGCTTTCTGATCCACCTGTACTCGACCGAATTCATGTCCGATGACGAAGGCTACAGCCGCTTCTTCGCCTACATGAATCTCTTCGTGGGCTCCATGCTCACCCTCGTCCTTGCCGACAACCTCGTACTCCTCTACCTCGGATGGGAAGGCGTGGGACTCTGCAGTTATCTTTTGATCGGCTTCTGGTACAAGGATCCCGTAAACGGCAGAGCCGCTCGCAAAGCTTTCATCGTGACCCGCATCGGCGACACGGCAATGGCCATCGGACTCTTTCTCCTTTTTACGAACCTGGGGACCTTGAACATACAGGAGCTGATGCAGGCGGCCCATGTCAAATGGCCAATCGGTTCCGATACCGCGGTCCTTGCCGCTGCTCTGCTCCTGGGAGGCGCACTCGGCAAGTCCGCCCAGCTGCCTCTCCAGGTCTGGCTTCCTGACGCAATGGCGGGCCCGACGCCGGTCAGCGCCTTGATCCATGCGGCAACCATGGTCACTGCCGGCGTCTATCTCATTGCCCGCACCCACGTTCTGTTCGAGCTTGCGCCCGCGGTCCAGACAGCTGTTGCCGTGATCGGCGCGTTGACATTGCTCATCGCCGGTTTCAGCGCCCTTGTGCAGCGCGACATAAAACGAGTTCTCGCCTATTCGACAATCAGCCAGATCGGCTACATGTTTCTCGCGCTCGGCGTCGGGGCCTGGTCAGCAGCCATGTTCCACTTCATGACCCATGCATTCTTCAAGGCGCTCCTGTTCCTCGGCGCAGGCGTCGTAATCCTCGCCCAGCACGAAGAGCACGACATGTTCAAAATGGGCGGCTTGCGCAAAAAACTCCCGGCAACGTTCTGGACCTTCCTGATCGGGTCCGCCTCTCTTTCGGCGCTGCCCATCGTAACCGCCGGTTTCTACAGCAAGGACCTGATCCTCTGGCAGGCATGGTCCTCACCCTCCGGCGGGGCGCTGTTGTGCGCAGGAGGACTTCTGGGTGCGTTCATTACCTCGATCTACACCTTCCGCATGGTCTTCGTCACTTTTTTCGGTGAATCAAAAATGGAAGTAAGCCATCGACCGGGCTCGCGGATGATCATGCCGCTTATGATCCTGGCAGTGTTCTCCATCGTCGGCGGATTCGTGGAAATGCCCGATACGCTCGGCAACGTGGCCCTGTTTTCAAACTTTTTGCAGCCGGTATTCCCGGTCCAGGCGGTGCAGCACGCCGGCATCGGTACCGAACTCCTTTTCCAGATCATAGCTTCGCTCGTATCGCTTTCGGGTATATTCGTCGCTTACCTGCTCTATTTCCGGAGCCCGCGGACGGCGGAGAAATTAGCCCTATCCTCAGTTGGCGCGAAAATTGAGCGCTTCTGGTTCTCCGGCTGGGGTTTTGACTGGTTGTATGAGAAGCTGTTCATCAATCCGTTCCTCTGGATAGCGAAAATAAACAAACATGATTTCATCGACTCCGGATATGCAGCAATAGCTTCCCTGAACCGCGAGGTCCATGCTGTCTTGAGCAAAACGCAGACCGGTAAGATCCGCTGGTATGCTATGGGAATTGTCATTGGTGCGGTAGTGTTTTTGGGAATAATCGTGATGTTGCAGTAACAGCAGTAGCCCCTCCCATCAAGGGAGGGGCTACAAATGAGGATAAAGGACAAGCGTGATCCTTCTCGTACTAATCATCATACTGCTCATCGGCGGGCTGGCCGCCTGGACGGTGGACCGCAAAGACAGCGCAGCCGCCCGGTGGATTTCGCTTGCCGCGCTCGCGCTCGATGCGCTCGTGCTGGCGGCATTCTGGTTCGATTCCTCGGTCCGATCAGAGATAAACCGAGGAGCATGGCTCGTTGAACTGAGCAGGCCCTGGATCCCGCAGCTCGGCATCAGTTTTCACCTTGCCATGGACGGCCTGAGCCTCGTGCTCGTGGCGCTTACGCTCTTCCTCGGGATCATTTCGGTCGTCTGTTCCTGGACCGAAATCCGGGAACGCGTAGGGTTCTTCCACCTGAACCTTCTCTGGATCCTTGCCGGCATCCTCGGCGTATTCCTCTCCCTGGACCTTTTCCTGTTCTACTTTTTCTGGGAGCTCATGCTCGTGCCCATGTACTTTCTCATCAACGTCTGGGGCCACGAGAACCGCGTGTACGCGTCGCTCAAGTTCTTCATCTTTACCCAGGCCGGCGGCCTCCTGATGCTGCTGTCGATCCTGGCTCTCTACTTCTTCCATGGCAAAGAAACGGGCACGTACACCTTTGACTATACGCTGCTCCTGGGAACAAAGCTGCCGCCCCTTGCCGCGTTCTGGATCATGCTCGGCTTTCTCATTGCCTTCATCGTCAAGCTGCCGGTGGTGCCCTTCCATCCCTGGCTTCCCGACGCGCACACCGAAGCGCCCACAGCCGGGAGCGTGATCCTTGCAGGCCTGTTGCTCAAGACCGGGGCCTATGGACTTTTGCGGTTTGTTCTTCCGCTCTTCCCGGACGCCGTGGCCTCGATCAGCCAGACCATGCTGATCCTGTCCGTGATCGGCATCATCTACGGTGCGGTCCTTGCCTTCGGCCAAAGCGATCTGAAACGTCTCGTGGCGTACACCAGCATAAGCCACATGGGCTTCGTGCTCCTCGGTATTTTTGCGGGCAGCCGGACCGCGCTTTCGGGGGCAGTCATGCAGATCGTGGCCCACGGAGTCAGCACCGGCGCTCTCTTCATCATCGTGGGCATGATCCAGGAGCGCATCCACACCCGCGATATGGGACAGATGGGAGGATTCTGGTCCGCGGTGCCGCGCCTCTCCGGCATCGCGCTCGTCTTTGCCCTGGCCTCGCTCGGTCTGCCGGGTTTCGGCAATTTCGTTGCCGAGTTCATGGTGTTGCTCGGCTCATACGGCATGCACCCCGCCATAACGATCTTCGCCGCAAGCGGTCTGGTCCTTTCCGCGATCTACTCGCTCTGGATCGTGCAGCAGGTGTTCCACGGAGAAAAAAAAGAAGGTCTCCGCCTGACGGACCTGACGATGCGCGAAACCGTTATGATGGCGGCCATGATCATCGTGATCTTCTGGATCGGCATGTTCCCCCGTCCGCTTTTAAGCACAGCCGGTCCTGCGCTCCTCTCTCCGGGACATGGTCAGGTGCAGGAACAGCCGGTTGGGACGGCAGGAGGCGAAAATGAACAGCACTGATCTGATCGCCCTTTTGCCGTACCTGACGCTGGCAGCGACATCGGTTGTCGTCATGCTCGTGATCGCCTTTTATCGCAATCACAAACTGACGGTGTTCCTTACGCTCGCGGGGTTCGTGCTTTCCGCCGCAAGCATGCGGTATGCATCCTGCGTCCTGCCCCGGGAAGTCACGTCGCTGTTTATCATCGATTGCTACGCTTTCTTCTATCTCGGGCTTGTTCTCCTGGCAGGCTTCGTTGTAGCGGCCATCTCGTTCTCCTATCTTGAAAAGCATCCGGGTCACAGCGAAGAGTTTTATCTGCTCCTGCTTTTTGCTACGCTTGGCTGCGCCGTGCTCGCCGCTGCGACGCATTTCGCCTCCTTCTTCCTCGGCATCGAGCTCCTGAGCGTTTCGCTCTATGCCCTGGCCGCCTATCTGCGCCACAGCAACAAGAGCATCGAGGCCGGCGTCAAGTACCTGATCCTCGCCGCGGTGTCCTCGGCATTCATTCTCTTCGGCATGGCGCTCGTGTATGCCGAGGCGGGAAGCATGTCCTTTACGGAGATTGCTTCACGTGCAGCGGGCCCGGAAGTTCACCACCTGCCCTTTCTTGCCGGCATCGTCATGATCATCGTCGGACTCGGGTTCAAGCTCGCCGTCGTCCCCTTTCATCTGTGGACCCCCGATGTATATGAAGGAGCGCCCGCGCCAATAACAGCCCTGATCGCCACCATGTCCAAGGGAGCGGTGTTTGCGCTCGTCCTGCGCTATTTCACGAGGATCGACATCCATCAGCATGCGTCGCTTCTCGCGGTCATCACGATCATAGCCGTCTTATCCATGTTCGCGGGCAATTTCCTGGCACTGCTTCAGACAAACGTGAAGCGCGTTCTGGCATACTCGTCGATCTCCCATGTAGGCTATCTGCTCGTAACCGTGCTCGCAAGCGGCGCCCTTGCCCAGATTGCCGCGGCCTTTTATCTCACCGCCTACTTCATAACAACCCTCGGCGCGTTCGGCGTCATCACCATGCTTTCCGACGGGACCAGGGACGCAGACCGCATGGATGATTACCGGGGGCTCGTCTGGAAACGGCCCTGGGTCGCCGGAGTATTCACCGCCATGCTGTTCTCTTTGGCGGGCATTCCCCTGACCGCGGGCTTCGTGGGCAAGTTTTACGTCGTTGCCGCCGGCGTGGGCTCGGCGCTTTGGATGGTCATCGTTGTCCTGGCCATCAACAGCGTCATCGGCCTGTTTTATTATCTTCGCATCATTGTCGTGCTCTTCACGCGGACCCGGGACGAAAGCCCGGCATTGCAGCGGACTTCCCGTATAGGAAGCTTGGTCCTCGCAGTTCTCACCATCCTTCTGGTCTGGCTCGGCACCTACCCGGGACCGTTACTTGATATAATTAAAGAAACAGTGCTGTTCTGAAACCAGAACGACTAAAGTGATAGTCTCGTAAAGTCGGATCTAACCGCAGAGCCGCTGAGACGCAGAGAGAACCTTTTATTTTATTGATGAAGTAAAGTTTTTCTCTGCATCTCTACGGTGGAGTTTTTGTTAATGCATCATGATTTAGCTGTTCGTTTTTCCTATCGTATCATTTAGTTTGATCCTGCTGTCCCGACCGATTACAAATGGAGGTCCATATGAATAATTTTGAAGCTATCGCAAAACGTATCCGCTACTTCAGTCTCGTAATGTCTACCGCGGCGGGATCGGGGCATCCCACTTCTTCATTGTCAGCCGCGGACCTGATGACCGGTCTGGTCTTCGGCGGCACGTTCAAATATGATCTTGCAAATCCCAGCCATCCGAACAACGACAGGCTGATCTTCTCCAAGGGCCACGCGTCTCCCCTGTTCTACTCGATCTGGGCCGCTGCCGGGAAAGTCACTGAGCAGGAACTGCTTCAGTTCAGGAAATTCACGAGTCCGCTCGAAGGTCATCCGACCCGGGAGTTCAGGTACACCGAAGCAGCAACCGGCTCGCTCGGCCAGGGCCTCTCGATCGGCGTCGGCATGGCGCTGAACGCGAAATATCTGGACAGGCTCCCCTACCGGACCTACGTGCTCCTTGGGGACAGCGAAATGGCCGAAGGTTCCCAGTGGGAAGCGCTTGAAATAGCCGCGCACTACAAACTCGACAACCTGGTCGGCATCATCGACGTGAACCGGCTGGGACAGCGGGGCGAGACCATGTACGGCCATGATCTTACGGTTTACCGTGACCGCGTGGCCTCTTTCGGATGGGAGCCGGTCGTGATCGACGGCCACCATCTGCCCCAGATCCTGACGGCATTCAAACAGGCCATGCAGGCGAAAGACAAGCCCATCATGATCATTGCGAAAACTTTGAAGGGAAAAGGCGTGTCCTTCATCGAGGACAAGAACGGATGGCACGGCAAACCGCTCAATAAAGACGAGCTTGCGCGGGCGCTCCAGGAACTGGGCCCCATCGACATGACCGCTGTGGGCCGGATCGAAAAACCCGATGACCTGAAGCCCGCTGAAGTAAAGATCAACGATGCGAAGCCGGTCTCCTATGCGCCTGACAAAGCCGTTGCCACGCGCCATGCCTACGGCGCCGCGCTCGAGCGCATCTTCCCGAAATATCCGAACATGGTGGTGCTCGACGCCGAAGTGAGCAATTCCACGTTCTCGGAAATCTTTAAATCAGCCCACCCGGAGCAATTCTTCGAAATGTATATCGCCGAGCAGAACATGGTAGGCAATGCGCTCGGCCTCTCGATCCGCGGCAAAATCCCCTTTGTCTCGACCTTTGCAGCCTTCCTGACGCGGGCCTTCGACCAGATCCGCATGAGCCAGTATTCTCTTGCAAACATCAAGTTCTGCGGTTCCCATGCAGGCGTCTCCATCGGCGAAGACGGTTCGTCCCAGATGGGGCTGGAAGACATCGCCATGTTCCGAACCCTGCTTGACAGCGTGGTCCTCTATCCCTCCGATGCCGTGTCTACGGAAAAACTCGTTGAGGAAATGGCAAAGCACAAAGGGATCGCCTACCTCCGGACCACCAGAATGAATACACCTGTCATCTACCGGAACGACGAAGTATTCCGCATCGGCGGAAGCAAGGTCCTGAAGTCAAACAAGGCGGATGTCGCTGCCATTGTCGCTGCCGGCATCACGCTCCATGAGGCGCTCAAGGCTTACGAGGAACTGAAAAAGGACAAAGTCCTTATCCGGGTGATCGATCTGTACAGCATCAAGCCGATAGATTCGAAAACGCTCGGCAAGGCAGCGCACGACACCGGCATAATCATTACCGTGGAAGACCACTTTGCCGAAGGCGGCCTCGGCGAAGCCGTTGCGAGCGCGCTTTCCAAAGAACGCGTCCCCGTATACTCACTTTCCGTTCGAAAGATGCCCCGGAGCGGCAAACCTGATGAACTCCTTGACTATGAGGAAATATCTCACAAGGCCATCGCCCGCGCGGTGAGAAATGCAATCAAGAAGAGCGGACAACAGAAATGATTGTAAACAGTTAGCCACAGAAGGCACAGAGGTCACAAAAAAATCAAGTATCTTGTTCGTGAAAATGCCCGCAGACTTTCAGACAGTGATTGTATTTTAACCGGAACACAATTTCCGAAAGTCTTGGACAGTAGTTCAAATTATTTCCGGCAGCGATTTCAGATCGACTTTTCATTTGTCGCAAATTCATTTTGGATCATCGCATTTTGCGATACAGTTTCCTGTCAACAGCTACATCCTGAACAGTTGGAGTTTACATTTCTCGAAATATTATCGACTTCTTCCTGTAGTTCACGGGAGTTGCATATTTAGGCAAGTGCACAGTACAAGCAGAATTTGTCATTTGGTAAATGAGAAGCCACACCCTCATTTTCTATGTCTATAGCTGCCGGCCATGGCAGCGATTTCCTTCTGCACCTTCCCCGTAAATTTGCCCGGCCCGAGAGCCTTGGCTTCCCTGCCCCATGACAAAACCCACCGCATGATTTCATCCTGGCCTGAGACGACCACGGAAAGTTCCAAAGAACCATCCTTGCGTTCCTTGATCTTTTGAGTAGGATGCCGTAACTACTTAGTGTCTGAACGGAAACAAAGAAACCCCGCGTCAATTGCGGAAAATATCAATTAATTTAGCCCGAAGATGGCGTTATTTCATTGCCTTCCGAACGCATGAATGATAGAATAGCCGCGTAAACATTGGTTGAAATGTATATTTTGCAGGATCGGCGACGCGATCGAACGCAATCTTCGGGAGAACTGAGATGAGAAGAAGCCAGCAGGAACAGATGAAATTGGGAGAGACGGCGGTTTCCCGGATATCACTGGATACAACCTCCCGCGATGAGATTCCCAAGCTGCTTATAGGATTGAAGCATATTTATTGCACTCCTGAACTACGAGCGCAAGTTTTCGCCATCCTCGAAGATATCATTCCTCGGAAGACGAGCAGGAACAACGGCAGGCTCGGGATGGACCTTTGGAACATCCTCGTATTGGGAACGGTGCGGCGATAGCGGCGACTGGGATTACGACAAGCTTCGCGAGATGGCCGACAATCACAAGACGCTGCGCCAGATGCTGGGTCACGGGATCGACGAGGAGGAAAAGCGCTATCCCCTCCAGACGTTGAAGGACAACGTAGCCCTGCTCACCCCCGAGGTGCTGGACCGGATCAATCATGTTGTGGTTCAAAGCGGGCACAACTTGGTGCGTAAAAAAAAAGACGAAGTTCTGCGTGGACGATGCGACAGCGTCGTGGTTGAGACGAACGTGCATTTCCCGACGGACATCAACCTGCTGTACGACGCGACGCGGAAGGTAATTGAACTGATCGCCCGCGCGTGCGCCGGCGCCGGCCTCACGGCATGGCGTCAGAGCAGGCACAACCTTCGGAGCGTGAAGCGGTCATATCGGAATGTCCAGAACCTGAAACGCTCGACCTCTCGGGCTGCCGACAAGAAGGCTCAGGCGGAACAGCGCATCAAGGAAGCCCATCGCGCTTATGTTGCCCTGGCGGGCGAGTTCGTGGACAGGGCGGAACAAACCATGCGCGAACTCAGAGCGGCGAGCCCGGAGTTGAAAACGGAAGCCCTGCTGCTGGAGATAGAAGGCTTCGTCCGTCACGCGCGGAGACAGATGGAGCAGATCACCCGTCGCGTGCTCGGAGGAGAAACGATTTCGCACGAGGAGAAAGTTTTTTCGCTGTTCGAACCGCATACGGACTGGATTTGCAAGGGCAAGGCGGGTGTGCCGCAGGAATTGGGTTTGCGAGTCGGGATCGTGGAGGACCAGTATCAGTTCATCCTTCACTACCGGGTAATGGAAAAAGAGACGGACGACAAGGTCGCAGCGCCGATGGTCCGCGCGACGCAGGCACGTTTTCCGGATTTCAAGATGTGCAGTTTTGACAAGGGGTATTACAGTTCCGAAAACAAGGCGGCTCTGTCGGCGATGCTGAAACGGGTGGTCATGCCGAAGAAAGGGAAGCTGTCGCGGAAGGACAAGCAGGATGAGCAGTCCGAGGAATTTGTCCGCATGAG
>JAJXTW010000087.1 GCA_021783455.1 Nitrospirota bacterium
AGAAAGACAGGCCGGCCGTCTGCACGCATCGAGCAAAGACCTGCAGCAAGAAAAGAACTGCGGGCCGACTAATAGGCACGAGGTTTACTGAAGTGTGGGAAGGGTGTGACTCGCGAGGGATGAAGTGAAACTGTTGTATTTCTCAGAGGGACCATGGTGACGACAAACATCAAGAAGATGATGAACATGGTGGAACATGCCCTGACAGCTGCGACCTTTGCCGAAGAAGGGGATCTGGAGACCGCGCGTTCGCTGATCAGAGAATCCCGGCGCGTACTGCTTGCGCTCAAGGCAGGGCAGGCGGACCCGAAGACGTTGAAGTACGCCTTGAACACGGCCAGGCGCATCAATGCCAATCTCGACATCCTCTATGTTGCCACTTCCCGTGCGGGGAGTCAGAGCAGCGATCTCCTGCTTGCCTCGTTCAAATCAGAACTACGTGCAGCAGGCATTCCTTTTCGGCTGATCGCCCGATCGGGTTGTCTCAAGCAGCAAATTATCGATTACACGGACAGCGAGAAAGAAATACTGTTTGCCGTCATCGAGTCCCCGGCAAGCCTGGATGATGACTGCAACAAACGGGGCAAGGAACTTTCGGAATTATGGCGGCAACTGAAATGTCCGCTCGTCGTAGTCATGGATGGGGCCAGAGCGTAATTAATCAGTCTCATGTCCCAAGTCCCAAGTTGTTTTAATACCATGAAACCGGAGACTGGAGACTCAAAAACTAATCTTAATCTAAGGAGGACTATCATGGCACACAGCAGCACAAAAAAGAAGCCGGTCGGCGCAATGATCGTTATGGGCATCATCTCCCTGGCACTCTACGCGACGCTCCTGCTCAAGCAGGATGTGGTGAACAGCACCTTTGCACAGGGCGGACTGTATGCGCTCCTGCCCATTATCACGGCGTTTGTTTTCTCTTATTTTCACGGCACGTTCACCGGTCATTTCTGGACCGTATTAGGCGTCGAGGCCGCAAAGAAAAAAATGGAGGTAAAATAACATGCACGACATCCTGTCGAATTTCATCAATCTCGATGCCATCACGATCCTCTATCTCTTTGGAGTGGGTTTTGTGGGCGGTCTGGTCAGCGGCTTTATCGGTTCAGGCGGCGCGTTCGTTCTGACACCCGGCATGATGAGCCTCGGCGTCCCGGGTCTCGTGGCAGTGGCGAGCAATATGTGCCACAAGTTTCCCAAGGCGCTCGTTGGAGCGCTGAAACGGGCCAAATACGGACAGGTGGACGTGAAGCTCGGGATCGTTCTCGGCATCTCGGCTGAGGCCGGGGTGCTCTACGGGGCCCAGATCCAGGAAAATATCAAAAAGGCCTTCGGCGACGCAGGCTCCAACCTGTATGTGAGCGTGGCGTTCGTCGTGATTCTTGGGACCGTCGGCGGTTTTGTGCTCTACGATGCCTGGAGGACCTACAAGTCCGGCAATTCCCAGACAGCGGAAACTACGGGGAAGCTGGCCAAGTGGGTGCAGTCGATCAATATCCCGGGCACCATGGTCTATTTCAAGAGCATCGACGCACGCGTTTCCATCCTTTTCACCATTCCCCTTGGGTTCTCCACGGGCATGCTCGCGGCAACGATCGCTGTGGGCGGTTTCATCGGCGTACCTGCCATGATCTACGTCCTCGGTGCGCCGAGTCTCATGGCTTCGGCCACGGAACTGGTGATCGCCTTTGTCATGGGCCTCGGCGGTTCGCTCAAGTATGCCATGCACGGCCTGGTCGACATCCGGCTTGCCATGATCATTCTCGCAGGCTCGCTTTTCGGCATCCAGCTCGGCGCCATCGGCACCACCTATGTGAAGCCCTTCATGATCAAGGTCGTGATGGGCCTGATCATGGTGATCGTGCTGTTCAGCCGAGGCCTGATGGTCCCGGTGTATCTCGCCCAGCTCGGGCTGATCGAAAAGCTCAGTGAGGGAACGGTCTCGTTGCTCAAGACCACGAGCTTTGCTATTATGATCTTTGCACTGATGCTCGGCGCCTTTATCGTCCTGCGCGCCATGTGGCAGGGGCGTCAGGCCGAAAGAATGCAACATGCCACGGGAGCCCTGGAGCATGGGAAGGTATAAAAAGATCCTTGTAGCCGTTGACGGGTCCGAGTCCAGCAGGAACGCGCTGCATCAGGCGTTTAAGCTTGCCAACGAAGAAAAATGCTGGATTACTGTCACGTCGGTGGTTCCGCCCTACGAGGGCGAGGCGGAAGCCTATCAGGCGATCAATAACCTTGCAATGGAACAGAAGGCCGATATGATCATTTTGGGGTCTCACGGCAGGACGGGCCTTCGCCGCTTGCTCATGGGGAGCGTAACGGAAAAGGTGATTGGTTATGCCTCCTGCCCCGTGCTGGTGGTAAAACAGTAAAGTATCCTTCAGGTCTCTTGAGCCGCGTCTTGCAGGAGAATTTATAAATTGACAGCAAGAGAAAAGGCCGGTATAATTAATCAACCTGAAGGAGGGGATTTCCCATGTTTGAAGGCATGTTTCAGCCCATGCATTTGATCTTGATTTTGGTTATTGTCCTAATCGTCTTCGGTCCCGGAAAACTGCCGGAACTCGGAGAGGGACTCGGAAAGAGCATAAAAGCTTTTAAAAAGGCGATGAAAGAAGAGCAGACGGCAACGCCTCTGGAACACAAGGACGAAAAAAAGGCGTAGTGTCATGCTCCTTGTTCATTCCTTATGTATAAGTCTGGATAGTCGGCTTATCGAAAACACGGGTTGAGGCTTATCCCTTAATCCGTGTTTTTTTGTGTCGCTTCACCTCGCTGGTAAGCGAAAACTCTATTAAACTTCAATAGGAATTCTGTACGCCCCGACAGCCGATCGTCACTGTCTTATCCCATTATGCCTGACAAGGTATCCCCCGCAAAAGGAATTATTAAGTCACTCGGCCTGGTCTTCGGCGATATCGGCACGAGCCCGATCTATACGCTCACGGTCATTATCCTCCTGACCAAGCCGACGGTGGAAAACGTGATCGGCGTGCTTTCGCTCATCGTTTGGACGCTCATCATCCTCGTGACCGTGGAGTACGCCTGGCTCGCAATGAGCCTGGGCAAGCGCGGCGAGGGCGGGACCATCGTGCTCCGGGAGATTCTGGTGCCGCTGCTGAAGACAAGCAGGCAGGTGGGGCTGGTCACGCTGCTGTCGTTTATCGGCATTTCACTCATCATCGGCGACGGCGTTATCACTCCTGCCATCAGTATCCTCTCCGCCGTGGAGGGCATGCTCCTGATCAAGGGGCTGGAGGGGATGAACCAGAATTTCCTCGTCGTGATTGCCGGCGCCATCGCCATCCTGCTCTTCTCGATCCAAAAGAAGGGAACGGAGCGCGTCGCAGGGGCTTTCGGCCCGCTGATGCTGGTGTGGTTCGGCGCATTGACGGTTTCGGGGCTGGCCTCAATCATCCAGGTCCCTGCCGTGATCAAGGCAATCAATCCTTATTATGCCTTTGCCTTTCTGTTTAACAACGGAATCACCGGGTTCTTCGTGCTCTCCGAGGTCATCCTTTGCGCAACAGGAGGCGAAGCGCTTTACGCCGACATGGGGCATCTCGGCCGGGAACCCATCGTCCGGGCCTGGTACTTTGTTTTTGCCGCCCTGGTGCTCAATTATCTCGGTCAGGGAGCCTTTCTCATTCAGCATCCCGATGCCAAGAACGTGCTGTTTGAAATGGTCTACCATCAGGCGCAATTCCTCTATATCCCGTTCCTGCTCCTCTCCATCATGGCCACGGTCATCGCGTCGCAAGCCATGATCAGCGGCATGTTCTCGATCGTGTACCAGGGCATCACGACGCGGATCATGCCTATGTTCAAGGTCGATTACACCTCGGAAGAACGTCATTCCCAGATATACATCGGGTTCGTGAACTGGTTCCTGCTATTCTGCGTACTTTACATTATTAAAGAATTCCGGGAATCGAGCAAACTGGCGGCCGCCTACGGTCTGGCCGTCACCGGCACCATGACCCTTACCGGCGTATTCATGACGTGGATCTTCAAACTCAGAAAACAGTACGGTCACGCGGCGGTTTCGCTCCTCGTGACCATCGTTACCTTTATCTTCCTCTTGTCCAATACCTACAAGATCCCCCACGGCGGCTACTGGTCCATCATTATTGCCGCCATACCTTTTTCGATCATCATGCTCTACCGTGTGGGGCAGCGCAGGCTGTATAA
The DNA here is from genome assembly GCA_021783455.1 of Nitrospirota bacterium. Lineage (GTDB taxonomy): Bacteria > Nitrospirota > UBA9217 > UBA9217 > UBA9217 > JAJYKN01. Next base: position 4,201 of record JAJXTW010000087.1, read on the forward strand.
TGCGCTCCAACCGCTGGCAATTGATGTATTCCTTCTTAGCTACAATCAAATCTATCAACGCGCGAACAAGATCAGTGGCACGGCGCTCTATTTTGCCAAGGACGCAAAAGAAATACCGCCGTACATCGTCCACACCATGTTCAAGAACAACATTCTCTATGAGGACAACATCATCGTATCGATCGTAAAGCGGGAAGACCCCTTCGGCGTTACCGGGTATTTCAAGGGGGAGCTTGCACCGGGCCTCCGCTCCTTCGAGATCCAGATGGGGTACATGGAGGTGCCTGATGTGGAGGAAATCCTGCGCGAGGCGGGGATCCAGGAGAAAACCATTTTCTACGGCGTCGAGGACATTTTGCCGAGCAACATTATCTGGCAGATATTCTCTTTGATCAAGCGGTTGACCCCGAATATCGTTCAGTTCTATAAACTGCCGTACAACAAGCTCCACGGCGTGGTGACGAGGGTGGAAATCTAGGGCTCATCAACACCATCTCACCACGGAGGCGCAAGTAAAGGTTTGTACAGGCAGGACATGGAGAGGCGTATAAAAGGGGCGGCCTTCCCCGGCTGATGCGGGAAGCCGAGGCAGAGTGGTTATGAGAGGGGCAGTTTCTTTGTTTCTTCGAGCTCATGGCCTGCCTCGGTCCCGGTCAAGGACTGCAGTTTGTCGCCGAACTTCAAGAGCCGTTTGTCCGCTTCGTCGTATCTTGCCTTGGTATTTGTCAGGTGCTTGCCCACCAAGTCGAACTCTTCCTGGAATTTTCTGAAATCACCGGATAGCCGCGCGAGGTTTTTCAGGATCTCCTGGGCCTGCTCCTCGATGTGCAGGCCTTTGAGTCCCAAGAGGATGGTCTGGAGATAGGCGTAAAAGCTGTTCGGAGAGACCGGGATCACGCGCTTCGTGAAAGCGTAGTTCAAGAGCGCCTTGTCCGTGTCCACGGCCTCGTCCTTGATGATGAGCTCGTAGTACACGTTCTCGGCAGGGATGTACATGAGCGCGAAGTCGAAGGTGCCTTCGTCCGGCAGGATGTACTTGCCGGCAATGGCGTCGACATGCTTTTTCACGTCGGCGATGAACTTTCGCTTGGCTGCTTTGCGCTCTTCTTCCGAGGCCGTATCGACAACGCGCCTGAAGTTTTCGAGAGGGAACTTGGCATCCACGGGAACGAGGCTCTGGCCGATCTTGATGACTGCGTCCACTGCTTCGCCGCTCTTGAACCGGTGCTGGAGCGTATAGTGCGCGGGCGGGAAGATCTGGGCCAGGAGGTCTCCGAGAAAAAGCTCGCCCAATCCGCCGCGAAGCTTCGGAGATCGCAGGATCTCCTGCAGGCTCGCAATGTCCTTGCCCACATCAAATACCTTCTTCGTTGCTTCGGAAAGACTGCCGAGCCCCTTGCTGACCTCCTGGACCACGCGGGCCGCGTTGTCGAGCCGGGTATTCAGATCTCCTGTGGACTTCTGGAGCTGCTGCGTCACCTGGTTGAGCTGGGAATTTACCTGGAGCGTGATCTGGCCCAATTGCTGATTCACGGTCTCCTGGCTTTTTTGCATGGACTCTGTCAGCTGCCCGCGGAGGGACTGTACTTCCAACTGGAGCAGATTGACGGACGGGTCAATGGCCTTTTTCTGCGACTGGAGTACGAGCCACAGGAGGATGAGGACAACGGCGGTAAGGAGTATGAGGATGGCGGTTTGCATTTTTAAATCTCGACAAGGAGACGCGGTGACGCGGTGACGCGGAGAGAGATCGTCAAAAGGGTTTGCTGTTGTCTCCGTTTTCCCGTGTCCCCGTGTCCCCGTGTCTGCATTACTTTATCTCCAGCATTCTGTCCAGGGCACGCTTGGCCGGGATACGGATGTCCTCGGGGACTTTGATCACGTGCTCCCGTTTTTCCAGGGCACGGAGCACGCTTTCGAGCTTTGTCCGCTTCATGTTCGGGCAGACCATTTCCTTGTTCAGAACATAGAACTGCTTGTTGGGGCTTTCTTTTTTGAGACGATGGAGGATGCCCTCCTCGGTGCCGATAATGAATTCTTTATGGTTCGATTCCTTGCAGAAACGGAGCATTCCCGAGGTGCTGGCGATCTCGTCAGCCATGTCCTGCACCTCCGGCGGGCATTCAGGGTGCACGACGAGGACCGCATCGGGGTGTTCCGCCTTGGCCCGTTTCACGTCTTCCACGTCAAGGTGTGCGTGGTGCACGTTACAGAACCCGTCCCAGGAGATGATCTTTTTTTTCGTCCGCTTCGCCGCATAGGAGGAAAGGTTGCGGTCGGGAATGCAGATGATCGTGTCTTCCTTGAGCGATTCCACCACGTTGACTACATTGGACGATGTGCAGCAGATGTCGCTCTCGGCCTTGACCGCAGCTGACGTGTTCACGTAGGCCACAACCGGCACGCCGGGGTATTTCTTCTTCATGTCCAGAAGCGTAAAGTCATCGGCAAACTCGAAGGTAATGCCCATGACGTCCGAATAAAGATCTCTGCGCGTTTTGCGCAATCCCTTGACCGTGACCATATCGGCCATGGGGCAGCCGGCGCCGATCTCCGGGAGGAGCACCGTCTTGTCCGGTGAAAGAATCGAGGCGCTCTCAGCCATGAAGTGTACGCCGCAGAACACGATCACGTCATAGTTCGTCTTTGCAGCCGCCCGCGAGAGTTCCAGGGAATCGCCGGTGATGTCTGCGATGTCCTGCACCTCGGGCCGTTGATAATTGTGGGCCAGGATGATGGCGTTCCGCTCTTTTTTGAGTTCGATGATCTTATTTCGAAGGGTGTTGATATCGGCTTTATCGGCGGTCATACGTATGTGATAATACCGACAATCGCCTCCTGTTGTCAATGGAATTTGTTTTATGGCGATTGAATGCGCGGCTGGCATCGTCGAGAGGGGACTTCTGCTCACGACCCGGCGCCAAGGCTATTGTGCGACCGTCCAACGGCGCAAGGAAATTATGTCCGAAATAAATAAAATAATAGTTGTAAATCACAAATAAATTAGTTATTATGATATCAGGGATGCAAAGAACACCTGTACCTGCCGCTCAAGTTGCTCCCATCATCAGGCGAGCTCCAGGACAAAAAAGACGTCGCCGCATCCTCCTAAAAAAAATGAACAGGTATAGCGAAAAAATATTAAGGCGAATCAGCGCAGCACTTGCCCTGGCGGTAGTTATTGCCCTTGCCGCAGCTGCGCCGCTTGGTTACTTCGCAGCTTCTTATCAGCATGCGGCAGGACGCCTGGAAGCGTTGGCGGAAATGACGGCAAGGTCTCTTTCGCAGGACATCAGCAGGGACCCCGGGATATGGCGGGATGGACGGGCAGGCGTGGAGGCCGTACTTGCCCGTTATCCTCAGCCGGGCAACAGCGCGGAAAGAATTATTGATGACAACAACAGGATCGTGGCCGGGTATGGCGGGCCGCTCGATGCACCGCAGATAACGCGGTCATTTCCCCTCGTGGTCTCGGGCAGAACAATAGGGGTGCTGGAGGCCAAAGGTTCCCTCCGCGGCCTTGTGATGCGAACGGGAATTATTGCCATTGCAGGGCTTTTTGCCGTGCTTGCAATACTATTTGTATTCCGCAAGCGGGTTCTCTCCCTGCCTTGGATGATCCTTCCTGAAAATCATGATAAGCGGGAGATCCCGGGACGGACACGCATTGCCGAATTGGCCAATGTGAACCTGCAACTTACCGATGAAATACACGCCCGCAAGGCCGCTCTTGAACAGCTGTTCCAGGAACACGAAGAGCGAAAAAAGACTGAAGACGTTATCGGAGAGAGTGAAGAAAAAAATCGCCTTCTTTTTTATGACGCTCCCATCGGAATATTCAACTATGACACCAGGCTTCGGATTATTGACTGCAATAATTATTTTATCGATATTCTGAGGTCCAGCCGTGAAGAACTGATCGGGCTCGACCTGGAAACTTTGAAAGACAAAGCCGTGCTGCCGGCCCTCCGCAGGGCAATTGCCGGAGAGGAAGACCTGTACGAGGGGCCGTATCGAGCCTCGACGATACCGGGGGGCATCTGGATCTCGCTGCACACCGCGCCTGTCCTTGGCCGAGACGGCAAGGTGAAAGGCGGGGTGGGGATCGTTGAAGACATAACCGAGCGTAAAAGCGCGGAGGCTGAACTTGTTCAACATGAGCGTCAGGCTACTCTGAACGCGGAAATCGGAAAGGCGCTTGTCCAGAACGGGGACCTGCGCAGCCTCTTGCAGCTCTGCGCTGAATCCATCGTAAAACATCTTGATACCGCATTCGCTCGCATCTGGACGCTGAACGAGAAGGAAAACGTGCTCGAGCTGCAGGCCAGCGCGGGGATGTACACGCATATCAACGGGCCGCACGCTCGCGTGCCAATCGGGAAATTCAAGATCGGTCTGATCGCCCTTGAGAAAAGACCGCATCTGACCAACTCGGTCATCGGCGATCCCCGCATCGGCGACCCGGAATGGGCAAAGCGGGAAGGCATGGTCGCCTTTGCCGGGCACCCTCTCATTGTCGGGGACAAACTGGTCGGCGTTATGGCGATGTTCGCAAAGAAACCGCTGGAAGAAACAACGCTGACGACGCTGGCGTCGATTGCCGATGAAATCGCCTTAGGCATCGAACACAAGCAGGCCGAGGAGACGTTGCAGAAGAGCGAGGAGCAATACCGCCTCCTGTTCAAAGGCAATCCGAATTCCATGTGGGTCTATGATCTGGAGACGCTCTCTTTTCTCGCGGTAAACGACTCGGCTGTTCAGCACTATGGATATACGAAAGAAGCATTTTTGGAAATGACCATAAAAGACCTTCATCCTTCCGAAGATCGGGGAATGGTGGACAATATCGTCAGTAATATACGCGGCGACTATCGGAGAATCGGCATCTGGAGACATCAGAGAAAAAACGGCGGCGTGATCGACGTCGAAATCGTCACTCATGACATCGATTTCAACGGCCGGAAAGCGCGGCTGGTTCTGGCCGAAGATGTGACCATGCGTCTTAAAGCGGAGCAGTCGTTATACGAAAGCGAAAGCAAATTGCGCGCCATCACCGATACGGCCCCTGATGCCATTGTGTTGGTTGACGAAGAAGAACGGGTCGTCTATTGGAACCCGTCGGCCGGGAAAATGCTCGGCTATCACCACGACGAGATCATAGGCACGCATATCACGGCCATTATTCCGGCACGGTATAAAGAGACGCATCTTTCCGGATTCCGCAGATTTATCGAAATGGGCCAGGGGGCGAAGCTGGGAAAGACCTACGAAGTATTCGCGCTCAAAAAAGACGGGACCGAGATCCCCATAGAACTCTCCATCTCCGGCATCCGTATCAAGGGCAGGTGGCACTGCGCGGGAATCATCCGCGACATCTCGGAACGAAAAAAACTCGAGGCCCAGCTTCTCCACTCGCAGAAGATGGAAGCGGTCGGCCAGCTTTCGGGAGGCGTGGCCCACGATTTCAACAATATTCTCTCGGCCATCATCGGTTACGGGCATATTCTCCTGATGAAAATGACGGGTGATGATCCGCTTCGGCTGCATGTCCAACACCTGCTTGAGTCGGCCGACCGGGCGGCCCATTTGACCCGGAATCTGCTCGCATTCAGCAGAAAACAAATCCTGAACCCCAGCCCCGTGGATCTGAACGAGATCATCCGGCGCGTGGGAAATATCCTGCTCCGGGTCATCGGGGAGGACATTGAACTGAAGTTTTCATTCAAGCATGGCACGGTCACGGTCAATGCAGACAGCGGCCAGATCGAGCAGGTCTTGATGAACCTTGCGACCAATGCCCGTGACGCGATGCCCCGGGGGGGCTCCTTTACCATCGAAACCGACACGATTGAACTGGACCAGGCCTTTATCCGGGCCCACGGCTATGGGGAACCCGGCAAGTATGCGATCGTATCTGTGTCGGACTCGGGGACGGGAATGGATGAAGAAACACGCAAGAAGATTTTCGAGCCGTTTTTCACGACCAAGGAGGTCGGTAAGGGCACCGGACTCGGATTGTCGATGGTCTACGGGATCGTAAAACAGCACCGCGGGTATATCAACGTGTATTCAGAGCAAGGCAAGGGGACGATCTTCAATATTTACCTCCCGCTCTTCGATATACAAAAAGAAGGCGGAGAAACAGCCACAGCAATACCCGAGGAACAGCTTCCCCGGGGGACCGAGACGGTGCTGATCGCCGAGGACGATGAAATGTTGCGTGCGCTCTCACGGCTTATGCTTGAAGAGTTCGGGTACCGGGTGATCACGGCGGAAGACGGGGAGGACGCCGTCAGGAAATTTACGGAACAACAGGACAGTATTCGG
>JAJXTW010000088.1 GCA_021783455.1 Nitrospirota bacterium
ATCCCGAGGTTAACCCGGATACCGTCGGGATGGATATACGGTTTGACGTAGTCGAAATCAAGATCGAAACCCACGTCGCGGTAGAAATCCCGGTAATCGTAGTCGCCGGGATACCCTTCCACGGAGCTCCAGACCTGCTTGGACGACTCGATGTCTCTGCCGAAGGCTGCAACACCCGAGGGGCAGTAGATCGGCGCGTAGACCCCGTACTTGGGCCGGGGGGTCGCGTGAAAAACGCCGTGGGAGTCCGTAAAGAAATAGCGGATGCCGAACTCGCCCAGGATCTCATCGAGCCCCTCATAGTATCCGCACTCGGGAAGCCAGATGCCTTTGGGCGGCCTGCCAAGGTGTTTCGTGTGGGCTTGGACTGCAACGGCGATCTGCGCCCGCACCGCTTTTGCGTTCTTCATCAGCGGCAGGAAACCGTGTGTGGCGCCGCAGGTGATGATTTCAAGCTTGCCCAGGTCCTGGAACTTCCGGAAGGCGGTCACGAGATTGCGGCCGTACTTTTCCTCGAAGACGAAGCGGGCGTTTTGAAAAAGCTCGAAATACATGCGTGCCAGGGTGTTGAACTCGGGCTCGTCCTTCGTGCGTTCGAGCTCCTTCCCGGCAAGCTCGATAAGGCGGCTGATATGACGGAGATAGCGCTGCTGGAGGAGCGGATCGGTGAGCATGGAAATGAGGGTCGGCGTCAGGCTCATGGTGAGGCGGAAATCCACGCCGTCGTTCACCAGTCCGTCGAATACGTTGATGAGCGGAAGGTAGGTCTCGGTGATCGCCTCGTACAACCAGTCTTCTTCGAGAAACCGGTCATGCTCGGGGTGCCGCACATACGGCAGATGACAATGCAGGACCAGTGACAGATAGCCTTTTCCCATCTTCTCTACGGCACCCTTCTCTTTTTCACCGCGCTTGTCGACAACGCGGTCTTTCTTTTTCAGCATGCAAACGCCTTCCTAAACCCGGGCACTCGAACGAAAACTGAAAAGATTCTCGTAAAGAAGCAAAAATGTAAAACTTTCTTTCCTCTTTTGACACCACAAGGATGAAACTCAAAAGAAAAGTCCACCCATGTTCGGATGGACTTCTCAAGCTCGGTTCAGAATAGGAATATCATTCCCCGCAGAATCCCTTCTTTCAGGCTTTCTGCTTCTGTTTTCGCTTCAGCTTTTCGCGGGAAAACAGTCCCGGCGAGGTGATTTCGAGCAAGCGTCTGCGCCGCACCATCTCCTGCATCTCGGGAGACGACAGGCCGGCGCGCATGCCTTCGGGATAGCCGTAGAGCTTCCAGAATTCCTCATCCACGAGCATCCATTCCTCGTCGATCACTTCCGATGCCGTGTCGAGCGGCATGGTGATGTAATTGGACCGCGCGAGCGTCAGGAACCGCCCCTCCGGGGCGAGAAGACCCAGGTCCGCACAAAAGGCGTGGCTCGGCCTGCCGAGGTCGAAATACCAGCTCCCGGTCCGGTCGAAGATCTCCTGGTCGAAATAGCCAATGGCGTTCCGTCCGTCGAACTGTACGCCGGTCACGTCGTAGATGCGCACGCAGAGTTTGCTGTCCCAGCCGAACCAGGACCTCTCGCGCTCGATCCGGGCCGGCGTCGCCTCCCAGTAGGCATAGGCGACAAAAGGATCGCGCATCATGATAACGATTTTGTCTTCTCCATAGGCCTGCGGCAACTCACTATGGGCAGGGACCTCGGTCAGCATGGCCGGCCCTGTATAATACTTGGACTCCGAAACCCGCTCCTGCACCATAAGCGGTTCTTCGACAACAGGAGGCTGTCTCCATTCCCGCGCCGGGGCTGTCGCCTTCGAGGGCACTCCCGCAACAGGACGCCGCGCGGACACCGGGAGGTTCTCGATCTTCGCCGCCTTCCTGGGCTGCACTGCTTTTTTAAGCGCCTGCTTCGTTGCGACTACTGCTTTTTTTACTACTGTCTTCGTTGCAGTTACTGCCTTCTTTATGACCGGTTTTTTTGCGGACATCTTTTCTGCAGCCATAAGTGCTGAGACAATATCGGCCTTTCTATCATTTGAAGACAGGGACACTTTCTTCTTCTTGGCCAGGGCTTTGAGTTCAGCCACAGTCAATGTTGTCAACTCTGATTTCGTCATCTCAAATCCCCCTTCCTGAACGATTAAGTGCCTGCTTACGAGTTAACTATAGCATAATCCGCACTATTGTCAAACTGATTCCCTCCTGTATTGTACGGTATCTTTTGACAAAAAGAGACAAAAATCTTATACTGCGCCGCATGAAATCACGCATCGTCATCACCGGCATGGGTGCACTCACGCCGCTCGGAAATTCCGCGGAAGCAACGTGGAACAAGCTCGTCAAGGGCTCCTCGGGAATCGGCCGCATCACAAAGTTCGATGCCTCGGCCTTCTCCTGTTGCATTGCCGGAGAGCTTAAAGGGTTCGATTCGCAAGCGTATATGACCAGGAAAGAAACGCTGCGGACCGACCCGTTCATCCAGTATGCCGTGGCCGCCGCGCTCATGGCAACGGAGGACGCCGGGCTTTCCATCACGCATGAGGAAGCGCTTCGCATCGGGGTCCTCGTCGGTTCCGGCCGCGGCGGGGTCGCCACGACGGAGAAGAACATGGCAGCCCTCCTGAACAAGGGACCGACGGCGGTCTCGCCGTTTTACACGCCCATGTCGCTCGTGAACATGGCCTCGGGTTATATCTCGATGAAGCTCGGGGCAAAAGGACCGTGCCTCGACGTTTCAACGGCCTGCGCCACCGGGACCCACGCTATCGGCGAAGCCATGAAGATCATCGCGCGAGGTGATGCCGATGTGATGATTGCGGGCGGCGCCGAGGCGGCAATTACCCCGCTCGTGCTCGCCGGTTTCTGCCAGGCAAAAGCCTTGTCCCTGCGGAACGATGAGCCCCAAAAAGCCAGCAGGCCCTTTGACCAAGACCGCGACGGTTTTGTGCTGTCCGAAGGAGCCGGTGTGCTCGTGCTGGAGGAACTCCACCATGCGGAAAAGCGGGGTGCCGCAATTTACGCGGAGCTTGCCGGATACAGCTTGTCCTCCGATGCATACCATTATACAAGGCCCGATCCCATGGGCGACGGGTCCGCACGGGCAATGATGCAGGCGCTTTCCGACGCGGGCGTAGCGCCCGAAGAAGTGAATTACCTGAACGCCCACGGGACAGCAACGATACCGAATGACAACATAGAAACTTTGGCGATCAAACGGGCCTTCGGCGATCATGCCACCAAGCTCGCAATCAGCTCATCCAAGTCCATGTTAGGCCACACGCTCGGCGCTGCCGGAGCAGTCGAGGCAGCCATTACCGTTCTCGCGCTGCAACAGGGCATCATCCCTCCGACGATCAACCTGGAGAATCCCGACCCTGCATGCGACCTGGACTATGTTCCAAATAAAGCCCGCAAACAGAAGATCACAACAGCCCTCTCGAACTCCCTCGGCTTCGGCGGGATCAACGCCGCGCTTGTTCTGAAAAAGTACAACAACAATTAATGATAATCTGGCAAGCAGTCCCAAGTGCTGTCATTGCAAGGATCGGAAAGGCACGGCAAATGAATGATAGCGAAACATCCGTCCATTGATTCTGCCACTTTGCAATCGCCATCAGGGGTGATGGGCAGATGTTAAAATGATTTTAACCTGCACATTTCCCTCATAACGTACCGAGGGAGTTTCTTTTTCTTTCAACTCTCCAACCTTGCCGAGTTTCTCCCGCAATGCACCCAGCATTTTCGCATCAAGGGAAACGGCTATAGTTCGCGTGTCAACGCTTTCTTTCCTGCGAATGACCGCACCCTTGAGTTCCCGGACGATACTCTCTACTTTTTTATCCGCTGCGGCCATAACAGTCACGGAAAGGGAGATCCGGATTCCACCGGCTTCAGCGACAGCAGACTGCTCCTTCCGTTGCAAAGCCGGATCTGAAGGCTTCGTTTCCCCTGCCGCGACAAATCCGAGTGATCGTTCGGCTTTATCCTGCATTGTTGCGGGCGCAGCAGCCTGAGGCTCGAAGGCCTGTTTACCCGATGCAGCGTCTTTTTTCGCTTCAATAACAGGCGCTGCTGATGCTGCCGGAGCAGGTGCACCTTCGCCCAGAGGCGGTGCGGGTTTCTCGTATTCCTGCTTCATGTCGAGAGCCTTATACTGCGGCGACTGAGGAACTTTTTTTGGCAGAGCAGACTCTCCCTGCATCTTTGGTTCCGGCGCCGGGGAAAGCGTTGGAGCTGCCGGCTTTGCTGCCTCGAATTTAGCGAGCGGCGCTTCTGAATATTTTTCAGCAGGATTGATATTTTGATAAACGTAATAGGCAGTTATTGCCAGGAACAAAACCGCCACGGCCTGGATCGGAAGCCTGACTGCGAGCGGGAAGAAGAATTGCTGATACCAGCTTTTCTTCACCTCTGCCTCTACGCGCACTTTTGCCATGATCTTCTGGGTCATCCACGTCGGCGGCTCGACTTCTTCGATCTGCCTTACCTGCTCGACGGTCTTCCGAAGTTCTTCGAGCGCATCGCTGCATATTGTGCAGGACTTCAGGTGCGACTCGATCTCAGTCTTTTCCGTGGCAGAAACAGCATTGTCGAGAAAATCTGAAAGCTTATGTCGAATGGTATTATGTTCCATTGTACTTTTCTCTCCGCGACCTCCGCGGCTCCGTGCGAAATAAGTTTTATTACAATTCTCCCATGATTTTCTTCAAACAATCCTTAATTGCCTCACGCGCCCGGAAGAGCCGAGACTTGACCGTGCCCTCGCGCATCTTGAGCATGCCCCCGATCTCTTCATACGAAAAATCCTGCATGTCCCTCAGAACGATGACTTCGCGGTATTCCGGCTCAAGGGCCTTGATGCAGTCCTGGACCTTGTTCTGCGTGTCGCGCTTCTCAAGACAGTCGAGAACCGACGGCTCTTTGGACGGAGGATCGATCCGTATCTCGCCCTCTTCGGCCTGCACCGGCTCGTCGAGGGAAAAAGCTTCGCGGCCCTGACGCACCTTTATCTGTTTCAGCCTGTTCTTCGACAGGTTCACCGTGATCGTGGTGAGCCAGGTCGTAAACTTCGCCTCGCCGCGGAAGGAGCGGATATTCTTGTACGCTGAAACGAACACGTCCTGCACGACCTCGCAGGCATCGTCGTAATCGTTCGTCAGCCGGAAGGCGATATTCAGCATCCGCTTCTGGTGCCGGGCCACGAGCACTTCAAAAGCATCGACGTCGCCCTTTTGTACCAGCGAGACGAGATCGGAGTCTCCATCCCCTGTCCCTGCGCCGGATGCTCCTGTAAGATAAGACAACGTGGCAGGGGAATTTGTTTCAGCGGCCATAATGAAGTCGATTCTAGCGCAAACAGCTTGTTTTTGCATCCGTTAAATTAGGCAAGCTTATTGCTGACTGGGGGAAGACGGGGGCGGCTCGCTGAAATCCCGGGCCGCTGCCGGTTTAAAACGTTACCGCAGTACTCCTTTCACGATCACGTCCACGGCTTCTTCCGGCGACAGGCCGTGCGCCATGAGCGTCTCCATCTGCCGTTTGTCAACGCTGCCGATGGCTGCCTCGTGGGTCACTTTCGCCAGCGGGTTATTCACCTGCACCATCGGGATGGCTTTGGCCACGGCATGGTCCTTCACGATCTCCATGCAGTCCACATGGCCGCGCGCGCCGGCGGCATTTCCTTCCGTGATTCCCCGTATCTCCGCTGTCGCCTCGTCCTCGACCGCGACCCGCGCCTTGACAAGGCCCCGGGCATTCTCGCCGGCAAGTACGACTTTTTCCTGAATGATGATTTCGTCGTTTCCATGGCCGAAGACCCTGGCAGTAAGTTCCACCACCGCGCCCTCGCCCGCTTCCACAACATAATCGATGGCGAGCTTCCCGACCCTGCCGGTGGTGAGCGTGAAATCCGTCACATACCTTCCGTTTTTACCGACCTTCACAATAAGCTTCGGCACAACCTCGATGCCGCCGTATAAACCGTGGTAATGCGTCTCGGAATAGCGCATCTCGGCCCCTTCGCCGATATCAACAACAGCATCCATGATGTGCCGCACCTTCTCGGCATTCGGAAAGATACAGTGCGCCAGAAACGTTGCGCTCGAGTTTTTTTCAAGTTTTACATCCATCTTGATTTCCTGCGTGCCCTTTTTGTGCAGCACGCCGAAGCAGAGGTGGACGGGCTTTTCGAGCTTCACGCCTTCATGGACCGTTAGGCGGGCGGAGATACCCTTGCGCGTCTCGCGGGCGTCGACAGCGATCCCCTCGACACCGTGCGAGCTCAGGAGGGAATGACCGCTCGCGGCAAGGTGCGCGGTCCCTGCGTCCGCAAGCGCGCCCCGGTTTCCTCCGGCCTCGCCGAAGGCTTTCAGCAAATCGTCAAGCTCAGACATAGTGACACTCCACGCGGTCGCAAGTTTGGCAGTGTTTCATTTTATAGTGTTCCGCCACCTTTTCCGGCGTTCCCGAACAGATGATCTTCCCGTAGCACAACTGCGATGCGCGGTCGGCGATGCCGGCGATCTCTTCGCGATGGGTGATGAGCAATACTGCCGTTCCGTTTTTTCGGAAGGCGTTGATGACATTGATCACATCATGGATCGACAGCATGTCGATGCCGGAATCCGGTTCATCCAGGATTGCGAGCCGCGGGCCCAGGGCCAGTACCGAAGCAAGTTCGATCCGTTTGCGCTCACCGCCGCTCAAACATTTGTCGACCATGCGGTCGAGGCACAGTTCGGGGGACAGGCCCACCATCTGCAGACTCGAGACCGGATCAACGTTTTTCTTTCCGATCGTCAGGTAATCCCGCACGCTGATGCCTTCGAACCGGACCGGCTCCTGCCAGGCCATGGTAATGCCGAGCCGCGCTCGCTCGTGGACCGGCAGCCCATTAATAACTACGCTATCAAAACGTATCTCGCCAGACGACGGCGCATATCCTTCACATCCCATGACGAGGTAAGCCAGCGTGCTTTTGCCGGTCCCGTTCGTGCCGAGCAGGGCATGCACTTCCCCCTGCTCAAGGCTGAGTGAAAGCCCCGAGAGAATGGGGGTCTTCCTTTCCGATCCGGCGCCGAAGACGATATTTTTTACTTCAAGGAGCGGCATAAGAAATCCCTTTCATCGATCAAACGTCACCCTGTTTTCAAAACTCAATACCCGAGCTTCCGCGTCACCATTGCCAGGACAACGGAAACACCGAGCGCCCCGGCCAAAAGCGCGAAGGAAACCACCAGGCTGTTGAGCAGAGCGGGATTGACAAGCAGCACACCGCCGAGGCCGAGCATCATGATGCCTGAGATGAGCTTCAGAAACCTCCCCTGCCATTCCGAGAGCTTCTTATTACCGAGCGTAATGGTGAAGACAAAAACGATCAAAAAAAGCGGGACGACGTAGACAATATTATAGAACACGAGGTAGAGATAATAGGTTGACGGGGACAGGGCATGTAATGTCAGGATTCGCGTATAGACCATGGGGAAGCCCGCCGTGCACAGCAATTCATAGGAATTGGCGACAACTGCCAGCACCGTGGCGCCGATGAGGATCGAGAAGAGCGACGGAGAGCGCAGGAGTCTTCGCATCCGGTCGAAGAGCTTCGGCTTGGCGCTGTCCGGGATCAAGAGCGACACCCCCTGTTTGAAGAGAAAAAAATCCTTGATGTTGATCGCGGCGATCAGTATCGATACCAGGCCCGCTATCATCGTGATAATTGCAACATTGCCCATGACGAGAAACAGGTTCAGCCAGGCAGCCATGAACAGAAAATAGATCAAGCCGGAAAAGAAAACAAAGACACCTCCGACCAAAAGCATTTTATTGCGCGACTGTGCATGGACCAGGAGCCCCAAAAGCGTCAAAAGCACGAAAAAAGCGCAGGGATTGAAGCTGTCCACTCCGGCGATCATGATGGTCAGAACAGGGAGAGAGGTTGTCCGCGCGTCCAAAGAGCCGGCAAGCGGAAGATCGACGAATTCGCCTGCGTCTCCCTTCGGATTCTTCGTTTGAGAACCGGGACCCGTCAAGGCCGTGGCGCCCTTGCCCGCGTCCCTCATCAGGACATCAGCGGGATCAATGCACGTCCTGGTCCGGCACGCTTCAATAAGTCCTGCGATCCCGGCTTGCGATTGCCGCGAAAAACCTGCGAAGACCTCTTGATCGACAAAGGTGATCGGGACGCCAGAGGAACGCATACCCCGTGCCGTAAGCAGGGAAGACAGCAAAGCTGCGTTCTTTTTGTCGTACCACACTTCATAGTCCCTGACGTTCAGTGAAGGATTCGCGCGTTGTAATTCCGAGAGGAAACCCTTCTCTTTCTCGCAGTGGGGACAGCCCCGGCCCCAAAAGAAATAGACAACGACCGTTTTCTGCTCCCCCTTCTTTGGAACGCGTCTCCTATCCGCTCGTTTCTCCTTCTTCAAAAGAGGATTCGGCCCGGGCTCCGCAACAGGCTGGAGCATTTGCACGCCCTGCCCGCTCACCAACGGGGAGAGGGCCTCTGGGTCTGCGCAGATGCCGCTGCTGTCCGGGACCTTGTCCGTATCCGGGGGACACTTAGTCTCCGTTGCCGCACTATCAACAGCCGACGCTGTCCCGGTAAAGAGAAAAAGGGTAAGGACAAACAGTGCTGAAATAGGCACCTTCATTCCGCACATCCCTGGTGCAGAGGATCATGATGCATTGTATTGCAAACCACGTGCACGAACAAGGTGGGAGCCATGACTATATTGTAGCAAAATACGGTTGAAACCACGGGTTCTGCTTCGCAGAACGCACAGATGAACACCTGAAAAATTTATTTCGAATAAGAACTTCGGCCAAGTGGTGGTTCTTGTTTTTGCCTTAAGCATGTTGAACCATCTGTGTTTATCCGTGTTAATCCGTAGTTAAATGCTCTTTTTAGGATCTGGGTCACACAGGACAATATGGGGAAAGGACAACCCGGTCGGAGAAAAAAAGAAAACCGCTGTCTCCAGGGGAAACAGCGGTCGTAAGAAATGTTGAAATAAGAGTGTCTAGCAGGTGCTGCAGGAAGAGCCGCATGAACTGGGCTGCATGCCCGCGAGCACGAAACCCTGGGCTTCCTGGAAATCGATGCTCGTATTCATGAGCATGCCGTTTGCCCGTTCCTCCAGAAAAATCTTTAGACCATCCAATTCGATGGTTGTGTCGCCCGTCTGGGCCGCTTTGGCTATGTCCATAGCCAATGATGGGCTTCAGCCGCCCGGGACGACGAAAATCCTCACTCCATCGCCGGCAGCGCCCTGCTGGGAAACGACTTCCTTGAACTTGGTGACCGCGTTGTCCGTCAAACTAACCATACTTCCTCCTTGATGTGATTCTGAGCCGGTCTTGCCTCAGGTTATCGAATAGTATAAGTCAGGCATATTACCAGTCTCAGCGAGCTTACGCAACCTTTTTTTTCCGCTAAAACGGCGTTTTAATGGGGCACTCCCGCAGGAACCGTGGAATGCACGTCGCGGCTTCGCCTTCCCAGCGGCTCTCCGCCCGTTTGCTTTCGGGCTTCAGGCGATCTTCTGTTCCAGCGTCTTTGCAAAACTCTCGATGTTCGCCTTGATCTCATCCCGCGCCCGTCTGAACTCCTTCATCACCTCTTCAGCCGAACCGATGGTCGCAACGGGATCCTTGACCGGCCAGTGGAGCCGCCGAATCTCGGGCGGAGTCCACGGGCATGCTTCTTCGGCGCTGGAACAAAGCGTAATCACCACATCCATGGTCCGGAGCACGTCGATGTCGATCTCCTTCGATTTTTGCTTCGAGATATCGATGCCGATTTCCTTCATCACCGCAATGGCGCGCGGGTGCACTCCCGCTGCCAGGAGCCCCGCGCTGGAGGGCTCCAGAACGCCCTTCCCGAGTTCACGGGCAAGTCCTTCAGCCATCTGGCTCCTGCAGGAGTTACCGGTGCAGAGGAACATTACTTTAACAAGAGTAGATTTCTCCATAGTTTACTTTACCTCTTCTCCGTCGGAAAAGGGCGATAAGCGGAAGAGGGGATTTACATCGTGGTTCTAAGGCCATGAGCAGTTATCTGAAACCGCCGCTTGTTGAAGGCTTCACTGCAGGTTTATCCAGAAGGTTTTTGATCCCGTCCGTCGTGTACACCTTTCCCTGATCGTCCACGATGATTGCTTCAGCACCAAGCTTTTTCACGATCTTCAGTCCTTCTTCGGGGCCGAGGATGAACGGCACCTTTGCGAGCGGATCGATCACCGCTCCCCTGTCCCCAACCAGCGTGGCGGAGATGACCCCTTTCGACGGTTTTCCTGTCCGCGGGTCGATGATATGATGGTAACGCTTTTTTTCTACGATGACAAACCGTTCGTAATCGCCTGACGTGGAAATATACTTGTCGCTCAAATCAAGAACAGCCAGGACCTTGTCTTTCTCCCGCGGATGCTGCACGCCGATCCGCCAGGGCTTCCCGTCATCCCGGCGGCCCAGGACCCAGATATCGCCGGCAAGAG
>JAJXTW010000089.1 GCA_021783455.1 Nitrospirota bacterium
ATCTCCTCTTCAAGTATGGTACGCGCCATGGCACGGAAGCCGTGACCGGTCATTTCGTCCTTTGTGTACCCCATGCGGCGAAGCGCGGCGAGGATTGCATTGTTGCTCATCGGGCGCGCGGAGGATCGAACGGATGGAAAGAGATAGCGGCCGTGGCCGGTCAGTGGTTTTAGTTCCCGCAGAATCTCGACCGCCTGCCGCGACAAGGGAACCAGGTGCGCCTGCTTCATCTTCATGCGCTCGGCGGGGATGTTCCACTCAGCCGTCTCGAGATTGATCTCAGCCCACTGCGCCTGGCGCAGCTCGCCGGGCCGGACGAACACCAGCGGAGCAAGACGAAGAGCGCAGCGCGTGACGAACGAACCCTCGTAGCCGTCCATGACACGGAGAAGATCGGCAACTTCTTTCGGATCGGTCACTGCTGCAAGGTGGGTCTTCGGAGCGGGCGGCAGAGCGCCTTTCAGGTCCGCTGCGGGATCGCGCTCGGCCCTGCCGGTCGCGACAGCGTAGCGGAAGATCTGGCCGCAGATCGTCTTGACCCTGTGCGCTGTTTCCTGCGCCCCGCGCGCCTCGATGCGTCGCAGCACCGCGAGAAGTTCAGGGGCCCTGATCTCGCCGATCGGTCGCTCCCCGAGCCAGGGGAAAACGTTCAGTTCGATTCGCCGGATCGTCGTGTCAGCGTGGACTTTGGTCCACCGCTGCTTGAACTTTTCATGCCACTCCCGCGCAACGACCTCAAAGCTGTTTTCCGTGACCGCAATAGCGGCCTGCTTCTTGGCCTTGTGGACCTCGCCGGGATCGATGTCGTTGGCGACCTGCTTCCGAGCCGCGTCCCGTTTCTCACGCGCGTCGGCAAGAGTAATCTCGGGATAGGTGCCGAAGGCCCGGACCTTTTCCTTGTTGTTGAAGTAGTATTTAAAACGCCAGAGTTTGCCGCCCTGGGGAGTGACGAGCAGGTAGAGCCCCTGTCCGTCGGTGAGCTTGTATTGTTTCTCTTTCGGTTTTGCGCTTTTGACTTTAATATCTGTTAACACAGGGGTTCCTCCGTTCTAGGGGTATCTTACGTTCACCCGATGTTGGATACCCCCAATTGTATCCCTAAATACCCCTAAATGTCAATGTTTCGGAGCATACCCCAACGGACAACAGAAAAACAAAAAGCCCCTTTTATCAAGGGGCTTGTACATTATCTCGGACTTCTCTGGATTGTGTAATGGTGGTCCCAACGGGAATCGAACCCGTGTCTCCGGCGTGAGAGGCCAGCGTCCTAGGCCGCTAGACGATGGGACCGCTGTACAGCAGTGTAGAATTAAGAAGGGAGAATGAAAAATGAAGGCAGGATTCCGCCTTACTAATTCCTAATTTCTCATTCTTCATTGAATTTTTTGGTTGGGGGAGGAGGATTCGAACCCCCGTAAACAGGTTCAGAGCCTGTCGTCCTACCACTGGACGATCCCCCAGGCGCTAACAGCCTAAGCACTATATCCAAAACCCCTGCGGGTGTCAAGGGTAAAAACAGGCTGGAGGGTACCGTTTTGTCTCAAAAAAGGGGCCATGGCTGAGAAAAATCGAGCAAAGGGAACTCTACCGGTGCGAACAAAAACCGACTCCCTCTTTACAAAAGAGAACAAACTTCCTGGCAGCAGACTGATTAAACGCTTGACACCCTTCCTTCCATATTGTAATACTGGTATCAGTATATATATTGAAGGAAAGCGAGTGGTTTATATGAGCCCAGATCGGGTCAAAACAGTCTATGTGGTCGGACATACAACGCCGGACACGGATTCCGTATGCTCCTCAATTGCCTACGCGTACTTTAAGAATATAACGGACAAGCGGCACCTCTTTATGCCCGTCCGGGCCGGCAAGCTGAACCATGAAACGGCCTTTGTGCTCGAAAAATTCGGCGTTCCGCCTTCCGCGGAGATCGACAGTCTGGCCGCCACCGTAAACGATCTTGACCTCAAGCGTCCGATCGCCGTGGGTGTCCGGGACTCGATCCAGGTGCTGGCGCTCCTCATGCGCGAGAAGGGCGTGCGCTCGGTCCCGGTAGTGGACGAATCCGGAAAGCTGGCGGGGGTCGTGGGTCTCAAGGACATCGCCCGCCACTACATGGACAGCGTGGGCTTCGCCGATCTCTCCAAGGCCCCCATCGAGATCGACATCCTCTTAAAAACGCTCGATGGACGCGTCATCAGCAACACGAAGCAGGTCACGGTCCTGACCGGCAGGGTCTTGATCGCAGCCATGCAGCGGGGGACCATGCTGAACCGCGTGCGGCCGGGCGATGTGGTCGTCGTGGGCGACCAGAACGAAATCCAGCTGGAGCTGATCCGGATGGGCTGCGGAGCGGTCATCGTGACCGACAACGCGCAGATTACGAATGAAGTCATCGCAGCAGCCAAAGAAAAGAACGTTCTGCTCATCTCCTCGCCGAAGCCCGCCTTTGCCACGGTCCAGCTCATGACCATGTCCGAGCCGGTCTCGTCCATCATGACGACCACCTGCCCCGCCGTCGGCCTCTACACGCCCATGGCCGAAGTGCGGGCGAAGATCGTAGAGTCCGATTACCGCTCCGTGGTCGTCGTGGACAGCGACAACCGCTTGATCGGCATCATCACGCGAACAGACCTGCTCACGCCGGTGCGCAAGATGGCGATCCTGGTGGACCACAACGAACTGTCCCAGGCCGTGGACGGCATCGAAGAGGCCGAAATCCTCGAGATCATTGACCACCACCGCGTGGGGGACATCTCCACCACGGCGCCGATCTACGTGTACAACGATCCCGTGGGAAGCACCTGCACGGTCGTTGCGGGCATCATGTTCTTGTACCAGACCCATATCCCGAAGGAGATCGCGGGCATCCTGCTGTCCGGGATCCTGTCGGACACCCTGCTCCTGACGCTTTCCACGACCACGGAGCGGGACCGCATCACGGCCCATCGCCTGGCCGAGATCGCGGGCATCGAGATCGCCTCCTATGCCAAGGAACTGCTGCACGAAAGCATCAATCTCGAGGACAAGACCGCGGCAGAGCTGATCGCCGCTGATTTCAAGGAATTCCTGATCAACGGAAAGAAGCTCGGGGTGAGCCAGATGATGTCGCTCGACTGCGCGGAGATCGACAGCCGCGAGCGGGAGCTCGTTGACGAGCTCGAACGGCTGCGTTCGACGAATAATTACGATCTTACCGTGCTTTTGGTGTTGAACCCGCTCGGCAAAGGACAGGAGCGCATATTGCTAAGAGGCGAGACCTGGATCGTGGAAAAGGCCTTCAACGTCAAGGTTGCGAACGACACCTGCACGGTGCCGCGCGTCATGTCGCGAAAAAAGGATTTCATACCCGCGATCGGCCAGGTGCTCTCCATGGGACAGGCGAGATAACGGCAGCCACTACGCAAAACCTTCCATCATCAAACAAAAAAGGCGATCATTGTTGATCGCCTTTCGTTCTTTCCCGGTCTTGGTAAAACCATTCCCCTGATCCCACATCACAATAGACCGTATAGAGGTACTGATCGCTTCCCTTTACGATAAAGTAGCGTTTCTGCACCCTGGTCTTATGCTCTTCCTCCACCCACGTCCGAACGATCCCCAGAACATCAATCGTGCTTCCTTCGAATATAAATGAACTCGGACGTTCCGCGCCGCGGTAGCCGGCATAGATCGTGACTTCCAGTTTGACATCGGACATAAAAACGCCGCCTCAGTTCTTCGGTGCTTCTCCGCCCGGGACATTGCGCGCTATGAGGTTCTCGAGTATCGTAATGGACGCGGGCTGGCCGAGCACAATGAGCGTGTCCCGTGCATCGAGCAGGCTCCCTGATCCGGGATTGAAGACCATCTTGCCGCTTGCCTTCTTGATGCCCACGATGATGACGCCGGTGTCGCGGCGGAGGGCGGCGTCCTGGAGATTCTGGCCGATGAAAGGCGAGTTCGCGGGGATGAAGATCTCCTCCATCTGCAGGTCCATATGCTCCCTGCCCGTGGCGATCTCGATGAAGTCCACGACGTTCGGCCGCAGGATGGCCTGGGCCATGCGGCTGCCGCCGATGTGGTAGGGCGAAACCACTTTGTTCGCCCCGGCGCGCTTGAGCTTGATGTCCGACCCGGGTTCGCCCGAACGGGCGAGGATATAGAGGTCGGGGTTCAGACCCCGGGCGGTAAGCGTGATATACACATTCTCCGTGTCCGAAGTAACGACCGAGACAAGGCCTTTGGCCCGCTTGATCCCGGCCTGGAGCAGCGTCTCATCTTCCGTGGCATTCCCGCGCAGGAAAAGCACTTTATCTTCTTCGAGTCGTTCGATCACGTTGGGATTATTTTCCACGACCACGAAGGGGATCGGCTTCGCGGCGAATTCCTTGCAGATGAGCGATCCGATCCTGCCGTACCCGCAGACGATGTAGTGGCCCCGCAATTTATCGATCGACTTTTCCACTTTTTTCCTCCCCAGAAACCGCTGAAACTGGCCTTCGAACATGGTCTGCACGAGCTTGCTTACGGCGTAGCCGAGCACGGACACGCCGAAGATGATGAGCAGGATCGTAAAAATCTTCCCCGAATCGGTGAGCGGGTGCACTTCCTGGAATCCCACGGTGCCGATGGTGATGATCGTCATGTAGAAGGCGTCGAGAAAGCGCCAGCCTTCTATGAGCATATACCCTGCCGTGCCGCTGGTTACGAGCAGGAGCAGCACAAGCAGGGAAATCCTGAGTTGTCGTAATGGATTCATAATCTTGAGCGTACGCCGCCTTCTTCGCTGTAAAACCCGATTGCGGTGTGCCGGTATTGTATCAGAATATTTTCAAGTGTCAAAAATAATTGTCGAAATCTTTCGCAGGAGAAATGGAGAAGTAAGAGGCGAGATGGGGATAAAGACCTTCGAATAGGCTGTTTCTCCCTTTCGCCTTTCCCTTCCCCCTTTCCCCTTGCCGGTTTGAGATTTTATGATCTCAATTCACCGGTAGGGATAGAAGACATAGAAGAGCAGCGACAGCGTCGCAAAGACCCACATGCCGGCAGGCACATCCTTGTACTTGCCTGCCAGGGTTTTTAAAACCGGGTAGCTGAGCAGGCCCGCGGTCATACCCACGCCGATGTTGAACGTGAAGATCATGAGCACGATCGTGAGAAAGGCGGGCACGAGCTCTGTATAATCGTTGAAGTCGATCTGGGTGAGCGGGCTCACCATGAAAATGCCGATCACGACGAGCGCGGCGCCGTAAGCGTGGGGAGGGACCGCGGTAAGGATCGGCGCGAAGAACAGGGCCAGCAGAAAGAGCGCTGCCACGACAATTGCCGTAAAGCCCGTGCGGCCGCCTTCGGTGATCCCCGCGGCCGACTCCACGTAGGCCCCCGTGGTCGTCGTACCGAGCAGCGGCGCGATCAGGTTTGCCAGTGCGTCGGCAAGCATGGGTTTTTCGATCTGGGGCAGATTGCCGTTTTCATCCAGCAGCCCGGCGCGAGCCGACAGACCGATCAGCGTGCCCACGGTATCCACGAAAGCCATTATGAAAATAATGAGCGCAACAGGCAGGTTCTTAAGACTGAGCGCGTCCGCGATATTCATTTGCAGGGCAATGGGGCCAAGGCTCGGCGGGAGCGCCATCCAGGACGTGGGCATGGGCGTCAGTTTCAGGGCAAAGGAGAGAAGCGTCGTCGCGAGAATCCCGATGATGACGGCGCCCCGGACCTTCCTGATCATGAGCCAGATAATGATGAAAAAACCGAAAACGGCAAGCAGCACCGTGGGCTGCGAAAGCCTGCCCAGGCCGACAGGCGCACCGGGCACGCCGAGCGTCACGATGCCGGTCAGGTTGAGGCCGATGAACGTCAGAAAGAGCCCGATCCCGACGGAGAAGCTGTGCTTGAGCGATCGGGGAAGCGTGTCGGCGAGCCAGCCCCGCACCCTGGTGAGCGTGAGCACCGTGAACAGGACTCCGGCGATAAAGATCGCGCCGAGCGCGGTTTGCCAGGGAATCCCGAGTACGCGGACCACGGTGAAGGCGATGAAGGCGTTTTCGCCCATGTAGGGGGCGAGGGCAAAGGGACGTTTCGCATAGACCCCCATGATGAGCGTGCCCAAGGCAGCTGACAGGATCGTGGCAATCATGGACGGGCCCCTGGGAATACCGGCAGCTTCGAGGATCGCGGGATTCACCACGATGATGTAGGCCATGGTGAGAAACGTGGCGATACCCGCGAGGACCTCCTGTTTGTAGCTCGTTTGATGTTTTGCGAATTCAAAATATTTTTTCATGGTGTAAAAAATAGTATAAATCCGGGAAAAAGGCAAGGTGAAACGACGCGGCCCGCCGGAGGGACGGCCGGACGCATCCGCTGACCAAGAATTTCTGTTTTTTGCACAGCAGCTTTACCTTGACAAATGCACGGAAATCGACATATTATTATGCGTTTCTCCCGAACCATTGTCGTTCTTTTGCCGCGGCTTCAACCGGCATTCCGTTCGGGCAGGAGGAACCCGTGAAGGTAGAGCAGATATCCATATTTCTTGAGAACAAATCGGGCCGTCTCGCGGAAATCACCGACATCCTTGCCAGGAACGGCATCAACATCCGGGCGCTCTCGCTTGCCGACACGGCCGATTTCGGCATCCTCCGCCTCATCGTCGACGACATCGAAAAGACGACGAGGCTCCTGAAGGAGAACGGCTTTACCGTGGGAACGAACGAGGTTGTTGCCGTCGTGCTCCCCGACCGGCCGGGCGGGCTTGCGGGCATCCTGAGCGCGCTTCAGGACCAGAGGGTCAATGTCGAGTATATGTACGCCTTTGTCCAGAAATGCGAGGGCAACGCCGTTCTCATTTTCCGGTTCGATGGGATCGAGAAGGCGATCGATACCCTGCAAAAGGCGGGGTTCAAGATTCTGAAGCGCGAGGAAGTGCTCGCGTTCTAGGGACCAGCCCCCGCTTCGCGGGGACATCATTCTTGAGGAGGAAGAGAACCTATGAAAGTATTGAAGCTTATTGCAGTTGCAGCATGCATCCTCGCCCTGTCGGTCGCTCCGGCAATGGCGGCAGGCACCATCAAGATCGGCGCGATCCTGGCCGTGACCGGGCCGGCATCGTTCCTCGGCGCGCCTGAGGCAAAGACGCTGGAAATGATGGTTGAGGACATCAACGCAAAGGGCGGCATCGATGGCAAGAAGGTGGAGCTCGTGATCAAGGACTCCGGCGCCAGCCCGGAGAAGGCGGTCTCTTTTGCCAAGCAGCTTATCGATGAAGACAAGGTCTTTGCCATCATCGGGCCGTCGACCTCCGGCGAGACCATGAAGATTAAGGACATCGCCGAGCAGGGGAAAACGATCCTCCTGTCCTGCGCCGCTGCAGAGGCGATCGTCAATCCCGTTGCCAAGTATGTGTTCAAGACGCCCCAGAAAGACAGCGACGCCGTGATCCGGATCTTCCAGCAGATGAAGAAGATGGGCATTACGAAGATCGGCGTCCTGTCCTCGAATACGGGCTTCGGCGGGGCCGGCAAAGCGCAGCTCGAAAAGCTCGCGCCGGAACACGGGATCCAGATCGTTTTGAGCGAAGTCTACAACAGTTCTGCAACGGACCTGACCGCCGAGGTGACGAAGATCAAGGCGGCCAATGTGCAGGCCATCGTGAACTGGTCCATAGAACCGGCCCAGGCCATTGTGATTAAGAACGCGCGACAGATGGGCCTGACCATACCGATCTTCCAGAGCCACGGCTTCGGCAACATCAAGTACGTTCAGGCCGCCGGCGCTGCTGCGGAAGGCGTCATCTTCCCGGCAGGCCGGTTGCTCGTTGCGGATACGTTGTCGGACAAGAACCCCCAGAAGAAAGTCCTCGAGTCGTACAAGAAAGAGTATGAGGCAAAATACAAGGAAGACGTAAGCACCTTCGGCGGCCATGCCTATGACGCCATGAAGATCCTGCAGCAGGCGATCATGGCAACGGGCGTGGTTGACAAGGAAAAGGTCCGGACCACCATCGAGAACATGAAAGGCCTGGTCGGCACGGCGGGCATCTTCAACTTCTCCCCCACGGATCACAACGGTCTCGATGCCAATGCCTTTGAAATGCTGACCGTGAAGGACGGCAAGTTCGCGGTGCTCGAAAAATAAGAAAACGAAGGGGCGAACCGGGGAGGGGGGGAATCGGGGAAAAAGACGAACCAAAAATGACGAAGCAGATAGAATGTCTTTGCTTTGTCGCCGATTCTCCCCCTCGCCCTCTCACCGTTTCGATGTTCTTACCATGTTCTTGGAATTGTTTTTTCAGTATCTCGTGGCCGGCCTCACCTACGGCACCATCTACGCCAGCGTCGGCATCGGGTTCAACATCATCTACAACACCACGGGCATCATCAATTTCGCCCAGGGAGAGTTCGTGATGCTCGGCGGCATGACTGCCGTGACCTTGCACGCGTTCCTGCCGTTGCCGCTCGCGATCCTGGGGGCCGTCCTCATTACCATGATCATCGGCGGGTTGATCGAGGTGGCCTTCATCCGCTGGCTCGTGAAGCCCTCGGTGCTCCGGATGATCGTCATCACCATCGGCATTTCGATCCTGATCCGGGAAGGGGCGCTCGCAGTGTGGGGCGAGGGTGTCCGGTCTTTGCCCTACTTCACCGGCAACGAGGTCTCGGCGCTTTCGCTCGGGGGCGTGCGCGTGTCGCCCCAGGTCCTCTGGAGCATCGGCGTCTGCACCGTCATCGTCGTGCTGCTCAATCTCTTTTTCAAATTCACCATGCTCGGCAGGGAAATGCGCGCCTGCGCCGCAAACCGCGAGGCGGCCGCGCTCTGCGGCATCCCGACCAGAAACATGGTCACGTTCTCCTTCGTGCTCTCGGCAGGAATAGGCGCTCTTGCGGGATGCGTCGTTTCGCCGATCACCTATACGCAGTACAACGTCGGCACGGGGCTCGCTATCAAAGGATTCACCGTGGCAATCCTGGGCGGGCTCGGCAACAGCATGGCCGCCGTCGGGGCCGGCTTCATTCTCGGCATCCTCGAATCTTTCAGCATTTGGGTCCTGCCCACGGCGTACAAGGATGCGATCTCGATCGCGATCCTGCTCGCCATGCTGTTCATCCGGCCCAGCGGCTTGTTCGGAAACAAGGAAGCCATGCGGCTCAAGGATTTCTGATGAAGACCTCCCGCTATACGCCTGCATTTGTTTTGCTCATCGTGATCGCCGTCATTCAACTGTTGACGCTCGCAAGCGGCAAGTCTTTTTACCTGACCCAGCTTACAATGACGGCCTATTATTCGCTCATCGTGATCGGGCTTTGCCTCCTGATGGGCTTTGCAGGCCAGATCTCGCTGGGACACGCCGGGTTCTTCGCCATCGGCGGCTATACCTCGGCGGTGCTTACGACCCTCGATCTGTCAGCGTACAAGGACAGGGCGCCGGCCGCTCTTTTGACAAAGCTGCACATCCTTGTGTTCCGCCAGGACCTGTACGGCGGCATTACGTTATGCGTCCATCCCTGGGTCGCTTTTGTTGCGGCCGTCCTTTTGGCCCTGGGCGTCGCCTGGGCCATCGGCATCCCCGTGCTCCGGCTCAAGGGACATTATCTTGCCATGGCGACCCTCGGCTTCGGCACGATCATCTACAGCATCGTGCTCGGCACCCAGACCTTCGGCGCGGCTGACGGGATTTCGAGCGTGCCCCCCTTTCCGCTCGGCTTCGGCATGGGCGTGAGCGGCGAAACGGCGCTTCGCGTGCTGAACTACTATATTGCCTGGATCCTGGTGACGGCGGCCATGGTGCTGTCGACGAACCTCATTCACTCGCGGGTTGGCAGGGCGCTCCGGTCGATCCACGGGGCGGAAGACGCCGCAAGCGCCATGGGCGTGGACACGGCGCGGTTCAAGCTCTATACCTTCATGCTCTCCGCCGTGCTTGCAGCAGTGGCCGGCGTGTTCCTGACGCACTATAACGGCGGCATCGGACCGTCCGAGGCGGGGGTCATGAAGTCCGTGCGCTACGTGGCGATCGTTGCTGTAGGCGGCATGGGCAGCATCTGGGGTACGCTCATCATGAGCGTGGTGTTGAATTTCTGCTCGCTCCGGGGATATTTCGGGAGCTATGACGACGCGGTGTTCGGCGCCATTTTGATCGTCATCATGCTCTTCGCCCCTGACGGCATCATCGGGTCGGATCTGCAGCGGCTGGTGAAGAAGGTGATGCTTAAATTTAAGAGCAGCCACGGAGACACAGAGGCACAGAGGAAAGCTTGAGGCCTTTTTTACGAAGCCGTCAACAATCGGTTGAAACATCATCTCTAAACTTCAAGTCTATTTTCTCCGTGTCTCCGCGCCTGGTTTGTTTTAGTCAAGTACTTTTATAAGACATTGCTTTTAGAGATAACGATCTTGAGTGCGGCACCTTATCCAACTCTGGTTTAAAGGGTCTC
>JAJXTW010000090.1 GCA_021783455.1 Nitrospirota bacterium
GACGAAAATCGGGATTCAAATTCAACAAGGGTCTTGGGGTAGTCTTCCATGCCCCGTTATTCTATATGTTGGGGTAACCTGAGTCAAGGGGATACCCCCTTTTCTTCTAAAATAGAGCATGCCTTTCAAAATCCTTTGTGTGCCTGTGCGATGAGATGTGGAACAGCGCAAAGTATTTCCTCACTGACGAGTTTAGAACCGGACCTCAAAGGTGAGGTAGATATCGGTTGCCTTCTCGATCGGCGCAAGCATCTGCGCGTTCGCCGGGCTTGCGGCCAGGTCCGAGATCTTTTTCGGTGCGCCGACCCAGTTGTTGCTGCCGGTATAATCGAACTTATAGGCCTGATAACCGAGCTTGAAGAAGGCCTTTCCTTTCTTGGAAATGGGCTTGTTCTTCAGCTCCTGAATAATATAGACCTCGTAGACGCTGCCGCGGGTCCCGAGCTTGCCTGTCCAAATGTCGTCCGAGGCAGGCACCATGCCGATCCAGTTTTTCGACCCCTGGTTGTATTCCGCGCCGATCTTCGTTCCCGTGGAATCGATGTCATACCGGCCTCCTACATACACGGCAGTGCCGGTCCGGCCCTCCGCGGGGCTTCCGGCATCGTACATCATTCCGGCAACGGGGATAAAGCCCGCCGCGCCGGCATTGACTTCGTACAGCTGGTTGTTGGGATGGGTCTGGCTCTGGGCTGCTGAGAAAAAGAGGTTAAAGTTGCTCACCTTCCCCATCACAACGCCGCCGACCCAGTCGATGTCTCCGAGATTATGCCGTACGGGCCCCGTCAGCGTGCTGCCGTCGGACGGCGCGTCGAAAATGTTTGCCCCTTTCTGGTACTGCACTTGCGCGCGCAGGTTTTCCGTGTCGTACAGCGACGCCATCACGCCGTAAAAATCCGTATCTTTGAGAGAGGTGCCGGTCGTCGGATCGAAATAACCGCTGTCAAACCCTTTGCCGTAGCAGAGCTTTACGAACGCGCCCGGCATGGACTCGATATACGGAGCGTAGCCCACCGTAGCGCCGTCAAAAGCGAAGTCAACCATGATGCCCGGAACGCCGGCGGAGCCGACCTTTTCGCTGTTGTTCCTGATGTTCGTCGGCACGCCGCCGGTGGTCGGCCGTCTGCCTACCGAGAACCAGAGCGGCAGCTCGCCGATGTTGCTGACAGTGGCATAGGCGAAATCGACGCGCAGCGTGTTGTCCTGGGGTATATGCCCGACAGTGCCGTCGTTCGGCCCCGGGGCCCTGTCCGAGAAGTACGAGCCATCGACCGGCGACGAGGTTTCATGGCCCCATACCTTGTACATGAGAAGACGCGCCTTCACCGTGACGTCTTCCATGGCATTGGCCTTCAGGTTCAAGCCGAAGCGGTTCGTCATGAGAGAATCATTCTTGACGTCATAGCTTTTCACCGTAGCCGGTGGCGGGGGCGTCATGCCGCCGAGCTGCCAGGGAAGAACATCCTTGAAAGCATAGTACTCGTGAACCGTACCTTTGAGCGCGTCAAACCGGTATTGATAATCTCCGCCAATCTCAAGCCATGAGGCGTCGTCGGCTGCAGCGGCAAAACCCGCGCTCGAAAGAAACATCATGAATGCCAGAAGTGCTTTTTTCATTTCCTCCTCCTCGTAATTTAGATGCTCGCAAGAACGTGAACGGACTTCAAACGATTCCTCCTTTCCCGGGAAAATGGCGGCAAGCTCAAACTACCATGAAACGCGTGCTGAAAAGAATCAGCTGGCTATCGTTGCATAGTTTCTAATTTACGCAATAACGAAGACAAAAAAATCCTCTTCTCCGGGATACGAAAAAAAGAATGGGCCAACACAAACAGGGGCAGCCTCGAAAGGCTGTCCCTGTGTTTTACTCCCGCGACCCGCAATCCGCGGTTTGCTCATGCTTTTTCCATTGCGGCATGCTGCTTACGCATGGCCGCAGGCGCTGATACGATATAACCCGCTGCCGTGCCCAGGAGTCCTCCGACCACAAGGCTCACCGCCGCTGCGCAGGAAATCCCCACAACGATTCCCATTACCACGGCTGCCCGTACGAACAGGGTGGGTTCAACCGCGCCCCCCATCAGCTTTTGGAGAAGGATCAACGTCCCATAGGACCCGAAGTAGAACCCCGGCATGATGCCGAACACCGCAAACACCAGACCCCCAACTGTTGCTCCGATCTTCATTCCTGTTTTTACTGTTTCGTTCTTCATGACTATCTCCTTTCAGCCGCAGCAAAAGTATTGTGATGCACGGCAGTGCTCATTGCATTGCCGGCCAGCCACCCCAGAGTAGATGATGCCGTGACGATCACCGTGCCGGAAACAACGACTCCCACGAGCATCGACGCGAGTACGATCATCCGGGACAACAGCCCTGATTCGAGCGGAAGACCGTAGAGCATGCCCGCGATGTTGATGCCTGCCGCGCCTCCGAACAGGCTGCCGGGTAAAAGGCCAAAAAGTCCGAACAAAACCAGTCCCGCGCCCGCGCCCATGTATGCTCCCTGTCTTGCCATTGTGGTTTTCATTTTCGCGTCCTCCTTTTCTCTCAGTCTTGCCTGGGTAATTGCATCCCGCGTGCCAAAAGATAACATGCTGAATTTTCAGGAAAGAGGAGGCAGGAAGTTTTGCAGAATTGAGAAGCGCAAATCAATTTTATTACGAATGCAAAGAAACGAAGTTTTATTATTGACCGTATCTGAATAGCATGAGAGTCGATGGAGGATCATAATACACAACAGGGGGCGGCAGAATGCGGCAGATTATTGCAGTACAAAAAGTGAATATTCACTTCCCTTCACGTAAACTCAGCGCTATAGTAAATATTAGCAACTGCGGAACTTATTCTCTCTTGGCCATACAACAGACGAGGACATCGACATGGACAAAGGCAGAGAAGCACTGCGTCACTCCATTGGCACAGAAGAGGCCTATTCCCTCGGGGTCATCACCTACGAGCACCTTACATGGGTTGATCACACAGTGCGTCTCATTGACATGAGCAAGAATGGTGTGGGAGTTGAATCTGAGCAACGAATGGATCCCGGCTTTGTCTGGTTCAATGACCGGGTGAGAGGACACAAGGGCGGAGCCCTGATATGGTGCAGAAAGTTCGACGAAAAATACCGGGCGGGCATACGGTTTGTGCCGCTCACCAGCGATGAAGAACATCTTGTTCAGGAAGGAATCGTACGATCCGGCCACCAGCCTTACCGGAACCCTTTGGAGATCATTGCTCCTTTGATCGAAGCCATGACGCGAAGTAAAGATTGATGTTGATGCTCCCAAAAAGCAGCGGTCTCAATACCCCGTACTTCGATTGCTGCGACCCGTCGAACAAATAGCCTGCCGCCTTTTCAACAGCAACAGAGCTATTCCACCAGACTTCCATACTGCCCGGGCCTGCGGTGCTTCAAAAATCCCCAGGTCTCGGCAGCGGCAGCGCGTTCCGCAAGGTCGATATCGGCGATAACGATCGCTTCTTTGCCGCCGGCCAGGTCCGAGGCCATTTCGCCCCAGGGATCGGCGCAGAAACTCCTGCCGTAGAAAGAGATGCCTTCTTCCTGGCCCACACGGTTTACCCTGAAGATGAAAAGATTGTTCGCAAAAGCGTTCGACGTGATCGCGCGTTCCCAGAGACTGTGCGAGTTGAGCGAAGCGGCGTTCGGCGAGAAAATGATCTCAGCGCCTTTGAGCGCCAGAATGCGCGCGCCCTCGGGAAAGAGGTTGTCCCAGCAGATTTGCACGCCGATCCTGCCCTGCGATGTTTCAAATACCGGGAAGCCCAGATCGCCGGACGAAAAATAGAATTGTTCCCGATAGAGCGGAAGGTTCGGCACGTGCATCTTGCGGTAGGTGCCGATGAGCAGGCCGGAGTCGATAATTGCCGTGCTGTTGTAATATTTATCCTGTGCAGATTCAAAGAAGGGAACCACGAGCACGGTTTTGGTGTTCTCGGAGAGTTTTCGGAATTGCCCCAGGGTTTCGCTCGAAGCGCCCAGCGCCCAGGACTGAAGCGAGGCCTCTTCGCGCCGGGGAAACCAGGGAGTGAGAAAGAGCTCGGGATAGCAGATGATCCTGGCGTCCTTTTCAATCGCCACGTGGGCCATCTCGATGGCGCGCTGGACATTCCGCTCCAGGTCTTTCCCCGCGCTTATCTGTATACCGGCTATTCGCATGTTATTTTTCACAGACAACGATCAGTCAGTTACAAAGCACATTCATCGCAAAACTGAAGGATGGTCGTAATTATATCGGGTTTAGAATGAAATGTAAAATGTAATCTCGCGCTGGAAGTTGACGGCGGGGCCGAAAGCAGCTACACTGAGAAGCAGCAGAAGTACTTGTTTTCGGAGGTCCTTATGCCAACAGGTTGTTTCATCGGCATCGATCAGGGGAGCAGTGCGACCAAGGCCGTAGTCGTGAGCCTGGAGGGACAGGTGCTCTTCCATACCCGCAAGGACCTGCCAACGCCGCTCCGGGACAGCATTCGTATCGAACAGGACGCGGAAGAAATCCTCCATTCAGTTTTTGATGCGCTGAACGAATCTGTCCAATCAGTCCAGGGCCCCGGCATACCGATCCTGGGCATCGGGCTTTCATGCCAGCGCTCCTCCTGCCTTGCCTGGAAAGCATCAACCGGGACCGCGCTTACACCGGTTATCAGCTGGCGCGATATTCGGGGGAACGAACTCATCGAGAGCATCAAGGACCAGGGTCCCGCGATCCACCGGTTGTCCGGCCTTCCGCTTACGCCTTACTATTCCGCTTCGAAGCTGCGCTGGATCAGGGACAACATCGCGGCTGCGAGGCAGCCGGATGCGATATTCGGAACGCTCAGCAGCTTCCTCGTCCGGCAGCTTACCAAAAATACCGAAGACGTGATCGATCACACCCATGCCGCCCGCACCCAGCTCATGAACATCAGGACGCTTGCCTGGGACGAGAAGTTGCTCGAGCTTTTCGGCTTGACCGGCATTGGGCTTCCGAAGATCGTTCCCTCAGAACACTTCTTCGGAAAGACTCATACCCCGGCGGGAGATATTCCCCTCCTTGCCTCTCTTGGCGACCAGCAGGCTGCCATGCTTGGGTTCGGCGTGTTCGAAAAAGGGGATGCGGGAATCAACCTCGGGACAGGAGGGTTCTTGATGGTGAACACCGGCGTTCAGCTCGCGCCCGCTCGCGGCCTTATGGCGTCAGTACATTACTCGAACGGGAGAGAAGTGTATTATCTGCTCGAAGGAAGCGTAAACGCCGTTGGGGACACCCTGGAATGGGTGCGAACGAACCTCGGTCTTTTCAAGGAATACGAGGAGGTAGATGATCTCTGCTGGAAGGCATCGACCGACACCGTGGCCTTCATCGGCCTGAACGGTACCGGCGCCCCGCACTGGGAAGCAAACATCTCAAGCGCGTTCCATGGCCTGGGCCCGGAGAGCACTTCGGCAGACATGGTGCGCGCCGTTGTAGAAGGCTTCGTCTTTTTCATTAAAGACATAGAGGAAGAGGTGCGAAAGAGCGGCATCGAACCGAGGAACGTCATACTGGCAGGAGGGCTGTCCTCCCTCACCTATCTCAGCCAGATCCAGGCCGATATCCTCAAGACAAACGTACGCGTCAGCGCCGGCCGGGAGGCATCCGCCCTGGGCGCGGCATTTCTCGCCGGTATGCAGCACGGAGCGTGGAAGCCAGAGGACATCAGGAGAATGGCAGCGCAGGGAGAGCTGGCGAACGGCGAAACGAACCCGGGGCTTGAAAGAAGATACAAAAAGTGGAAGGAACTGCACCGGATGACGAAAAATTTGGATAAAGTGTGATGGCTTTTAAGCCCGGGCGAAAAACGGAATTACGAGGCAGTCTATACTTCAACCAGTAAATGGGTATTTCCACCCGCGGTGGATTTTGGCAGCTACACAAGTTGTTAAAGCAAGCGAGTGAAAAGGCGGCAACCTTCCATTTGAAATGTGCAATCTTTAGACGTTGCATCGGTGAATTATCGTAAGTAGTTCCCTGACAGAAATATTCACTGCAGAGCTTAGATTGAAAGGTGCAGTGTAACTTTCACGCGGTATAGCCTGACAAATGTGCGGTTGCTAAAACCCAAGCAAAAGGTCAGGTCCATGATTGTAAAAGGGGTATCCGTCGTTTAGATCAATCGGTAGAGGACAAGTGCGAGGCCCACGATTTTTTTCTACATCGCTGTCTCGACCCTGTTCCTCCCCTTCTCCTTAGCTTCGTACAATGCTTTATCTGCCGTCTGGACCATTTTATCGGCGGAGTCGATACCGGTGCAGGACAGATCAGCGACTCCGATGCTGATGGTCGTTTTTTTATCACCCATGCTGGAAAAGACGTGCCCGGACACCGATGTCAGGATTCTCAGCGCGGGTTGCATCGCATGCTCTTTCGTGGTCATCGGAGACAACACGACGAACTCCTCGCCTCCCCAGCGACAGGCGGTGTCGATATCCCTGATGCCCCGTTGAATAATCAGCGCCACATCCTTGATGACCGTGTCTCCGACCGCATGGCCGTACGTATCGTTTACAGCCTTGAAATGGTCGATATCGATCATCATGCAGCTGAGCGGTGTCTCATACCTACTCGCCTTCCGATATTCCGATTCCAACACCTCTGTAAAGCGCCTTCTGTTGAAGAGCCCCGTCAGCGGGTCTGTTGCAGAGAGGGCCTCAACCTTGGCGAGCAGCTCCTTCAACTCGCGGTTCGCTTTGCTCAACTCGTCCCGAAGGGCCTTCGTTCTCAGCGCAGCGTATACCCGTGCATTGAGTTCCGCCTCATCGTAGAGCTTCGGAAGATAGTCGTCGGCCCCGGCCTCCAACCCCTCGACCTTCTCCGTGGTAGCGCCCATGGCTGTGAGCATGATGATCTGTATGCCTTTTGTGTCCTCATTTTGCTTGAGCCACCTGCAGACCTTATTCCCGTCCATGTCCGGCAAAACACGATCGAGCAGCATAACGTCGAAGCCACGGGTCTTCGCCAGCCGGAACACGGACATTCCGTCCATGACCCACGTCACCGCATACCCGCTTTTCTCTAGAAAGTCTTTCGTCTTCGCCCCTTGCGTTTTGCTGTCTTCGACGAAGAGGATGTTCGCTTTAACCATGGATCGCGCCTTTTGCTAAAATCATTATTGAGGATGATGTCCTGTCTCAGGACCGAACAAAGCGCGGCGGCGCTATTGATGTTCTTTGAAAATATCATCAAACAACGGGGCGATCTCAACAAATGCATCGAGGACCGAGGGATCGAAGTGCTCTGGCTTCGTTCTCCCGTCACCCTCGGTTATGATTTTAAAAACCTGGCTGTGATCAAAAGCCGGTTTATAGGGCCTTTGACTGCGCAGTGCGTCGTACTGGTCAACGAGCATGACAATCCTTCCCTCAACGGGAATCTCCTCGCCTTTCAGACCCCTTGGATAGCCCCCGCCGTCCCACCGTTCATGATGGTTCAAGGCAATGGATGCGGCCATCTGAATCCTGGGATAGGTTGAGCCTGAGAGTATTTTTCCCCCGATCGACGTATGCGTCTCCATAATCTTATATTCGTCCTTCGTAAGCGTTCCCGGTTTCAGAAGGATGTTGTCCGGAATGCCGATCTTTCCTATATCATGCAAAAGACTGGAAAACGTTATCATTTCGACAAAGTCAGGCGGCAGTTCCATAGCTTCCGCGATCTTGTTCGAATAAAATCCTATCCTCGATATGTGGTCACCTGTATCCGTATCTCTGAACTCCGCGGCTGTTGTCAATTTTTTAATCATCTCGTCGCTCATATTCCGAAGATCCTGCGTCCTTTCATGGACCTCCTGCTCCAGTATCTTATTATGTCTGACCATAAAGTCTTCGAACACCTTGATCTTGAGAAGGTTTTTGACACGGATGGTCAGTTCGGCCTGATCGATGGGTTTGGAAAGGAAATCGTTTGCGCCGGCGTCAAGTCCTCTTAATTTCGACTCCCTGTCATTCAACGCCGTCACCATGATTATCGGTGTATTCGCTGTCACCGGGTCCGCTTTTATGAGCCTGCACACCTCGTAGCCGTCCATTACCGGCATCATAATATCAAGGATTACCAAGTCCGGGCTATATGACTTGCTCTTCTTAACCGCTTCCTGGCCATTGACAGCAACCTCTATATCATACCGCTGAGAGACAAGCCAATTGATTAGTAGATTGAGGTTAGCTTCCTCATCGTCCACGATAAGTATTTTGTCGTTAGACATTTTGGATCTCCTCCTGAGCGTTAAGCTGCCGGCAACAACATTCTTTTAATCCGAACGCTGATAGATGACAGCACCATGCGTTATCAGCTGTCCAGCATCTTTCTTATTTTTTCCAAAAGGTCTTTCGGCGAGACAGGTTTAAGGATGAAATCCATTCCCTCGTCGAGCAATTGCTTCTTGCTGAGCATATCCATCGTATAACCGCTCATAAAGAGCGTCCTGACATCAGGGCTGATCTTTCTGATCTCCTCAGATGCTTCTTTGCCGCTTTTCTTCGGCATTAACATGTCGAGGATTACCAGCTGAATCTTCTCCCTGTTTTCCAAGTATTTGCTGATCGCATCTTCCCCGTCCTCCGCGGTTATGACAGTGTAGCCGAATGACTCAAGGACAATCCTTGCCAGCTTCCTTAACGCCGCATCGTCCTCGGCTACGAGTATGGTCTCTGTCCCGCCCTTTATTGAGGCAACAGCCTCAGGTTCCTGTCCTTTTGCTGCTCCCTCTTGAACGAGAGGCAGAAATATTTTAAAGGTGCTCCCCTTTCCCTCTTCGCTGTAGACCTGTATATATCCGTTATGTTGTTTAATTATTCCGTAAGCGATCGAGAGTCCGAGCCCTGTCCCCTCGCCGATCCCCTTTGTGGTAAAAAATGGCTCGAATATCTTTTTTTGCGTTTCCGCATCCATCCCGGTCCCTGTATCAGTTACGGCGATAAGGGCATACGTCCCTGTCTTGCCGTATCCATATGCCGTAATATACTCATCATCTACTTCCCTAATTCCTGAACTGATCGTCAGCCTTCCACCCTTTGGCATTGCATCGCGGGCATTTGAAGCAAGGTTCACCAACACCTGTTCAATCTGTCCGGCATCCGCCATCACGGTCAATTTTTTGCCTGTCAGCTCAGTGGTAAAAATGATATCTTCACCTATAATCCTGGAAAGCATTTTTTCGGTGCCGAGGATCAGCTCGTTGACATTAACGGGCTTCATCTCCACAACGTGCTTCCTGCTGAAGGCAAGCAGCCGCTTCGTGAGATTTGCCGCCTTGTCCGCGGCAGCGAGAACCTCATTCATATGCCCTTTTGAAAGGCTATCGGTTTTTATACCGTCCAGCACCATTGCCCCGTACCCCATGATCACGTTGAGGATATTATTGAAATCGTGGGCAATGCCTCCTGCAAGCGTTCCTATCGCTTCCATTTTCTGGGAGTGCCGAAGCTGGGCCTGGAGTTTCTTTTGTTCGGTAACATCCAAGACCATACCCGAGATCGCGCCATCCTCAAGAGTTGAGTTCAGAATTATATGTATTGTTTTCCCTGTCTTCGATAGTGTGTCAAGTTCAAAGTTATTCACCTTGCCGGTCTTCTTCAATTCGTCCAGGAAATGCACTCTATCTTCAGGATTTTTATATCGTGACAAAAGGTTCTCTGACATCATTGCTTCAGGCGAATCGAATTCGAACATAGTTGCCAAGGCCTTATTGACATAT
This sequence comes from Nitrospirota bacterium, assembly GCA_021783455.1. Lineage (GTDB taxonomy): Bacteria > Nitrospirota > UBA9217 > UBA9217 > UBA9217 > JAJYKN01. Next base: position 9,736 of record JAJXTW010000090.1, read on the forward strand.
AAAAACTTGCCTGCGAAATTCGCTTTATATATGCCGACAGGAGCGTTATTCACAAGGTTGCGATATTTTTCTTCTGAAATTTTCAGAGATTCTTCCGCCCGGTTGCGCTCGGTGATGTCCCGCACGATCCCCCGCACGCCTACGAGTCTGCCGTTTTCAACAATCCGCACGGGATGAATCTGGATATACCCCTTGCTCTTGTCCAATCTTTCAATGGGAATGTCAATTATACCTACATCCTGGTCACTCTGCATATTTCTGCTGAACTCCTGTTTGAGCGCCTCCCTGGCCTCAGGAGGAGATAACTCCACAAAGTTTCTGCCGATGAGCTCATCAGGCTTTTCATACCCATGAATGCGCGCAAGGGCATTATTGACGAACGTGAAGGTCCCCCGATCATCCATGATAAAAACCCCGTCGTTTATCTCTTGTATAAGCGTGCGGTATTTTTCCTCTGATGCTCGCAAAGCAATATCTGCCCGCTTGTGCTCGGTAATATTGTCGAAGACCGCTACGAAAAATCCTTTTTCGTTGCTGTAGACGGAGACATACAGCCACCCTCCGAAAGACTCCGAATACGTCTCAAACCTTTCCGGCTTACCGGTGGCCACGACCCTGCCGTAAATCTCGAACAGCTCGGGATTGGCCTCTTTTATGCCCGGAATCACCTCGGTGATT
>JAJXTW010000091.1 GCA_021783455.1 Nitrospirota bacterium
TTCCGATCTTGAACATCCCGCCCCTGCCGGCAGCGTGAAGGTTCGTGAATCCCGCCAGAAAGCCGTAGACCACGTCGAGGTGCTTTTGGTAGCCGACCTCGAACAGGGGGTAGGCCTTCGGCACCCGGGTGACCACGCTCTCTATCACCTCAGCGGGCCTGATGTAGCCGAGCCGAACGAGGCTGTTGATTGCAATCGATACGAGGCCGTCGTCGCTCCTATTCCAGATCTCGTCGCCTTCAAAACTGAAGAATTCCGTCACGAGGAGGGTCTTCCCTTCCGGCGCCATGCTGCTGCTCCAGTTCGTGGGCTCGTGGATCCTGCCGATGGGGATGTTCTTCTCCGGGATATAGATCCATGTCTGGTTCGTGACGCGCGGCCGGTCGACCATGACGGTAACGATGACAATGTCTCTAAACTTGAGGCTTGCGGCCGCCTCGCGAACGCCGGTCGGCGCGGGCGGGTCCAGCAGGCTGATCAGCTTCGTGACCGGGATGCTTGAGATGAATTCATTTCCGTTGATGGTGCGAATGCCGTTTTGGTCTTTGACCTCGATGCTGTTGATCGTGAAACCGGAGCGATGGATGCGTTCCACGGAGGTGGTGAGGGACACCGAGCCTGATTGCTCGATTTCCCTGCTCAGCTTTTCGGAGATACGGCCGATCCCCATCCGGGGATACAGGAACTGATCGACGAGCGACGGGATGTCCCTGCCTTTGAGTTTGAAGAAAGCATACATCACTGCTTTGGAGAGCGAAAGCCCCCTGATGCGCCGGGCGACCCACTCGGCGCTGATTCTGCTGCAATCGACGCCCCATACCTTCTCGCTGTATTCCTTGAAGTAGATATTGAACAGCGTGCGTCCGAAGTTTGCGACCACCCAGTCTTCGAGGGATACGGGCACGGGTTTCTTCACGAGCCGTTTGATCCGCTCCCATCCGTAGTTTGCGAGGATCCGAAGCGTGGTGAAGATGCCCATGCCGAATACGGCATTCACGGGTTCGAGGGGATAGTTGAAATACTTCCCGCGAATGAAGATCTCGGTCCGGCGCGGGACCACGATCAGTTCATCGCCCATCAGGTCCTTCACGAAGGCCTCTATTCGTGCGTCCTTGGTAAAGAACCGGTGGGGCCCCAGGTCGAACCTGAATCCGTTCCGTTCGACGGTCTTCGAGATCCCGCCGACAACGGAATCATGTTCGAAGACAGCGACCGTACGACCCGCCGCGGACAGAGCGTATCCTGCCGAAAGCCCCGTGAGCCCTCCGCCCAGAACCACGACCCGGCCTTCTGTTTCCCTGCAATGATTCCCTTCACTCATCTGCGCTTCTCCACAATATTATAAGAAATCCGGTCCGCCATTACCAGTAAATCGTGACAAGGGTCTGATTGAAGAAGAAGGGGATGTGGGTGAAAAATGACTTCACGTGATGCATCGCACTGATGGCCCCGATTAATTCAGGCGGAATCTTGTCGTGCTCGCCCGCCGCTATCAACACAAGGGCCTTTTCCCCTGCCGCGGCCTGAGCGTCGCCGGCATAGTAGGCGGGGTTCACGTACTCCCAGCTGTCGCGAAAACGAGAGGTGCGGTAATCTTCATCGGGAGTGGAAGCGCCCGGGACATAATGATAAAAAATCCTCTTGTGAGTAGAGAGGTCAAGAAGAGATACGGCAACGGCCGGATTGACGGGATAGTTCTGCTGAGGAATGGTGACGACCTCAGCGGCGTCGACATTAAGCGTATCCAGGAATTGACCGGCATTTTTTAAATTAACGGCGCTCCATTGCTTCAAGAAAGGAAGATAGAGAAAGAAGCAGGTCGCGAAGGACGTTATGATAACCGAGATCGCGATCATTTTTCTTAAATCTTTGTTTCGAAGTGCGCCAAGTCCCTGGGCTGCCATGAGCGTCAGCATGGGGAAAACGGGGAGGATGTACCGGACCCGCTTCAGCTCGAAAAAAACGGAAAGAAACGGCAGCCAGAGCACGATCAGGTATTTCAGGTCACGCTTCCAACCGGCAAGGAAGATGGAGATGATTGCGGCGATCGTGATAACGGGGTTTGTCTGAAAGAAAAAAATCGATGTCCATGTTTCGGTCCACCGGCCGAGATTCGTCCGCTGGAATCCCATGAGAAGCTTAATCTGGCCGACGACGACATCGAGTTTCAACAGTAGGGGGACGCCGACAAGAAGGAAAGAAAGCAAAAACACGCGAAGGGTCGTCTGAATCACGTCCCGGCGGAGCTCGCCTTCCTTCCGAAGATAATAGACGAGCGATATGATCGGCAAAACCGACAGCATGGGCCACACTGAATATTTGCAAAAAGAGGCGACAAAAATTGCGCAAGCCGCGGCTATTGTGCGGTTGATGCCGCCCGCCTCCACTGCCCGGATATAAAGATAGATCGAGAGCGTAAGGAAAAACATCGTATGCACGTCAAGGAGCATGAGCGGCGTCTGGATGATGAGGTAGGGGATCCCGAGCAGCAGTATGCCTGCATAAAAACCGGTGTCTTCATCCCAGAGCGTTTTCCCTATCAGATACGTGACGACCGAGGTCATCCCGAAAAGCAGGGAGGTGAAAAGCTGGATGTAGATCCTGGATTCTCCGAATATCCTGAAAATGACCCCGTCAAAGAAGGGTATAGCGGGCTCGTCCATCCAGGCCTGGATGCCGTGTCCCCATTCTTTTAAAAAATAAGGGATGCCGTAGAGCTCAAGATTCTTTGCCTGCGTGACGTAGCGCGAAGCGCTCACATTTACTTCCGGCGTGCTCCAAAAAAAGGCGGTTGCAATGAAGCATGCGAGAAAGAGGAAGAGCGCGCGCGGGAAAGACAGCGGCAAAGGTAAATGAATCCTGGACAAGATTAATGCCGACAAGACGCCGCCGAGCAAGACAAGAAAATAATTGAACGGAGAAGTCGTACTGAAAATCAGGTGCCAGCTGGTAAAGGTGTTATCGTCGAACCCGCGGAAATAGTATTGCGCGAGAGGAATTGCAAGGCCGATCAGGCATATTACTGCGGGAATGACGTATCGATGCCGTTCATATCTGTGTTGTATGTGCATGGTTCTGTACGGTAATACAGTCTGAAAGAAAATGCAAGAGAAAGAGAATGAATTCGGTCTCGGGAAAAAGAAAAGAAAGTATTTGTCCTGTGTTGCATGATGAAAATTTTTCGATCGACAAACAAAATCAGTGTTTGACTGGCAGCAGCATTAAAAAATGGGAAAGGCATAACTGAATTTCGCAGTTATGTGTAAGATCGATCGCTTTCATATTCCCTTATTGTGCTTCAGAGCGCATAGAAGACTCGAGAGTCACAATTAAGTTATGAAACTACGCAACAAACGAAAAAAACATGGAGATTAGTGTGTCTGTTCAAGAAAATGAAAAAAGATGCACAGAACTGCTAAAGCTTCAATTTTAGAAGCTTAGATGTACAGAACTTCAAGTTGACATTAGTGAATCCATTTATATAATGCAACATATCACAATCTCGAATTAATTTAACGCAATAACATGTAGTGTTTACCCGCGCATTGGGAAAGTTTAATGCTCTTTCAGAAGAATAAAAAAATACGGAACCATGATAAATCAATCATCCCTCTGTGGGGGGGCTTAAGGAGGAGAGAGAATACATGAAGTGTTTCGTAAAAGTATTGATGCTAGGGGTGCTGATTGGTGGATTTCTCTTAATTGGGCCGTGGGGTCAATATGCCATGGCGTATACCGTGGCCGAGTTCGGCAACAACGGATTTTTGGACATTGATTATCAGGTGCAGGCCCGTGAAGCGCAGAGCAGCATCGATGCGAACGGAAACAAAAATACGACGAATAATTTTTATCTTCAGAGAGATCGTCTTAGCTTTCTCGGGATGGCAAATGAAACCTACGGATACGCGCTGCAGCTGGAGTATGTCGGCGGACGAAAGATCGGCGATACGTTTGTAACTGATAAAGCGAGCGACTATGCGCTCACAGCGCTCGACTATTACCTGACCGCTGACTATACAGATGCATTCAGAATCCGCGTGGGCAAAACAAAAACACAGCTGACTCGCGAAGTGAACGATGGCTGCTTCGATCCGCTTTCGATAGACCGTTCGCCCTTTATTCTCGGGCCCTTCGGCAACGGCGACAAGACGACCCGTGACACCGGCGTCGTGATCTGGGGCAATCTCCTCAATAATGTCTTCCAATACCGCGCAGCCGTGATGACCGGCAACAACTACGGCGATCAAAAGCCGGATAACTCGGGCTACCGCTACACCGGCAGGGTGCACGTTTCGCTGCTCGATCCCGAATCAGGGCTTGGGTACAAGGGATCCTACCTCGGCAAGAAAAAAGTGCTCACCTTCGGCGCGGGCTACGAAATGGAGCCCAACGCTGTCTACTCAACCTACAATGTGGCTACTAGCACCGGCACGGGCGCGGAAAACTATTCAGCCTATACCTATGATGGATTTTTCGAATATCCGACGGAGGTCGGCACTTTTACTCTCTCCGGCGCCTATCTGAAGCAGGACTTCAACGGAGCGGGAACGCGCGGAGTCCCCGGAGCAGCGGAGGTCTACGGAGAAAAGAACGGCGACTACTGGAAGGCTGCCTATATGCTCGGAAAATTTCAGGTGTACGGACGCATGGAAAAGTGGGCCTTTGCGAGCCTGAACGGCGTAGTTGATCAGCACATAGACTGGAACGCGGAAGGGCTCAACTACTATATTAAAGGACAGGATCTGAGGCTTACCCTTGAAACGGAACAGATAGCCTTTAACAAGAAGCCGTCCACGGATTTCAATACGACAATACTTCAGTTCCAGGCAAGATTTTAACTCATAACGATTGAGAGGGTTGCAAAATGAAGATAAATAAAGACAAAAAATTATTAGGCGCTATTCTTGGATTTTCGGCAATCGTGGTTATCCTGGTTCTCGTTCACGGGTGCGGGATTTCGTCGTATGAAGGGAAGAAACTAACGTCTGTTTCGATAGATCCTGTCAAGAACACAGCGGTAGCAGGGACCGTTACGATAGCGGCGCAGACGGTGCAGCAGTTTAAAGCAACCGGGCATTACTCCGATTCGACGACGACCGACCTCTCGCAATCGGTGACCTGGAATACGTCGAATGCATCCGTCGCTACCGTATCCGCTACCGGACTCGCCACAGCAGTTGCGTCATCAGGAACATGCACAATCACTGCAACCGGCCAGGGAATGGCCGGAACTACGCAACTGGCTATAAAGAGCTTGCCTCTCCAGACGATAACAGTAACGCCGGGCGCGGCGAGCACGAACATTGGGATGACGGTGCAGTTTAACGCTTCAGGCCTTTTCAGCGACGGAACCGAGACGATAGCAAGCCAGGATATCACGACCCTCGTTTCGTGGAGTTCCACGACAACCTCGGTCGCTACCGTTGACCTGCATTCAGGCGTGGCGACAGGCGTGGCTGCGGGCACAACAAGTATCTCGGCGCACATGGGTCTGGTAACGTCAACAACCCCCGCCACTCTTACGGTATCGAATCTTGCGCTTGATTCGATTGCTGTAACTGGCGGCGCCATTCACGTAGGTTCTGTGACGCAGATGACTGCCACCGCGACCTTCGTAGGGGGCTCTACCGCCGACATTACTTCTCAGGCCGCCTGGAGCTCGTCGAATCCGGCAATTGCGACGGTAGACAATACCGGCAAGGTAACCGGAGTTACAACCGGTCTCGTGACGATTTCTGCTTCTGCCGGAGGAAAAACGGGCAGCTTTGACACTCTCGTCATGGCGCCAGCAGGTCATTAAGTTTCAGTTTATATAGCAGAAGGTAATAGCAAGTCATAGAGGCACCGAATCGAATTATAAGGAGGTGACCGTATAGACGAAGTGCATGCCTGAATGCCGACAAAGACCGGTAGTGATTTAATTCTTAAAGAGGTTTAATACTTTAACCATTGGAGGAATTTAAGTTATGAAAAGATCCATAAGAGTGATGTTACTCGTTCTTGCCGTTGCGGTGGTGGGCGGCATACTCTTGTCCGGCTGCGGAAGTAGCAGCAGTAGTAGTAGTAGTTCCCCGGTTGTCTCCGGCACCACGACGACAACCTATTCCGGGACGCTGTACATGGCGAGCGGCGCGGACACTCTCGGGCCGGGAGGCCATATTGGTGTGTTTTCGGTAACAATTGATCCTTCAAATACCACCAATCCAATCCAGGTTGATGCAAACTCGGTTAATAAGATACAGCTTTTCGGTACGCCGGGCAATATGACCGCGCCTATGATCCATGACGTACGGTTTGGCGTTAACTCAGACGGCACGACGAACTATAATAAAATTTACTATTCCGGGATGATGTCGGTTGGTACCGCCACTACCGTGGTTCCTATCGGTTATGTGGATATGACGAATTATCCCATCACAACTACTCATAATTCGACGATCGACTTTGATAATACGGCCACGGGACCATTTTCTAACGGTATGGACACTATCGCGTATGCATTGAGCCAGATCGCTCCCAACGAATTCGGCACCGGGACGAGAATCGATTACTGCGCGTCAGGCATGAATGCAAATTATTATTTCCCGATGTCGATGAGCTTCCCCGCGTATATCGATGCGATACCCGTTGCAAACCTTGACGGCAGGCATCTTGTGAAGGGCACTGACTTCAAGAGAACCTACATCGGTCAGATTGACGACGCGATGAACCTTTCCCTGTGGACAGGCGTCACGACGACAATTACGACTCAGGATGGCACGGTCCTGCCTCTGAACGCTCTCGGCGTTCCGCCGCTTGCGTTCATTCATGGCGCGTCCAGTCCGGACGGCACCAAGATCTACATGTCAACGAACCAGATGGCCGGTCTCACTGAAGCTAACAACACTGCCGGCAACCTCAGAGCGTATATGATAAATGCAAGCAAATTGGTCTCCGGTGGAGTGACGACGAACGATGTTCTTGCGAAGAATATCAGCATCGCCGTTGCCTCGTCCAACTCTACGACGCTTGGAGATCTCGAAGGAACGATCGCGTATCGTGCTTCGTTTACGCCGAACGGTCAATATATCCTTCAGTCGGGATCTGACCGCTTGATTATCCTCAAGGCGTCCGATCTGACCGAGTATGTCGATTCATCAGGCACCGGCGCCAATCCTTCGGGTGCCTCGGCCGCCAAAACCACGGCCATCGCGTCAGGACTGGGTGCGGGCACATTTGGCGGCATCGAAGTACATGACGTCATAGCAACGCCGGACAGCAGATATGCCATACTGTCCCTGCGGTATTATACTGACGCACTCCATGCGTCTGGCGGTATAAAGAACAGCGGTGTTCAGCTCTATGATATCGCAAATAAGACATTCATCGGCAAGGTAGCAACTACCTGCGGTTTGTGCCACGCCAGCAGTCCGGCCGCCGACGGTAACTCTCGGGACACCTGCGGCCTCATCAGCCATTTGACGGTGACGACGCACTAAACAAAAAGAGAAAAATAATCCTTATTAAAGAAGGGGGGCGGCGAATTTGCCCCCCTTCTTTTTGTCTGTCTGGAATATTGGGACCTGCCTGCGGAGGTTCGACCCACAGAAGGCAGGTAATACAAATATATTGTATTTTTGAAAAAAATATCGTTAAATTAACATTCTGATTCTGGAATCTCTTGAAGTGGTTTTTTAGAGAAATAATAGCAGCTACAAGGAGGTAAATTACGTGAATGCCTATTTGCCAAAATTTGTGTACGCCGCCATCTATTTGGTCATTGCAAGCGGATTTCTTTTTTCTTACTTCAACAAACGACAGCCGAAACTTCACGATAAATGGTGGGTTCTTCTCGGTGCGTTCTTGCTGCTCGCGCTTGCTGGAAATGAAGCATATAAAGGGGTCCATCAATATGCGGCGCAAAAAATTCCGACAAGCAATGAACTGGCAAATTCATTAAGCAACAGCGGTTCGATCGCTTCAGACGAAGTATTATATAAGTCTCCGGATGGCTATCAAATATTAATTCCCAAGGGGCTTACTTATACAGGATCAAAGGGGGTCATCTCTCTCCTTGCAATGAATAAAAACAGTCAAAAACCTTTCTTTACCTTGGCAGTTATGAAACAATCATCAATGCAACCTGTTGACAGCCTTGTCAAAGAGCTCATTCAGGCTGGGGCGAAGGCCAACCCTCCTAAAAAATATGTTTTTGAGAAAAACGGCAAAAATATTGATCAAAGGAGAGGTTCTATCGAAGATACACACAATGGAGTTTTGATAAAAACGGCGTTTTTGTTAGTACCGCATGGAAATTCAATATATCGAGTGGCGATTTCAACCCCGAAGGATAACTTTGACCGGGAGCAGGCGGAAATAGAAAAAGTATTGGGATCGTTCAAGGTGTTATAGCCGAGATTAGGCTTCATCTGCCGGAACTATAACGCCCCGTTGTGCTGGGCGCGATTCCAAAGGTTTCTCTCTTTATGCAGGAAGCAACGACGGGGCGGAGCAAATCCAACGTATGCACACTTGTCGCAAGCACCGGTCTGCTTCAGCGCGGGTTATCAAGATAGCAAACACACTCTGTAACAACGCTGCCCATATTGCATTCATTGGAATCTTGTTTAATCCACTTCTCCACGGTCATCGCCGCGGTCTTGTACCGCAACTGCGCATAGTATACATTGACTTCTGTGCTAACCTCATCGAGTTGCACTACGTCTATCGTAAAGAGCGTTTCGTTATAAAGAGCGCGCACTCTTGCGATGGAGATCGATGATTTCCGGTTTTCAGGGGATTCGTTACCGCGTACGATGAAGGTGTTGTCCGTTGCCGACAGGGCGTAACATGACTGGGCATGCAAAAGCGCTTTCTCGTATACAGTCTTATAATCAGCGCTGACCTTGAACGAATAGACTCCTGCCGGGTTCTCCCGAAGCTGCCCCCCTGTAGTTGATGCACACCCGGAAACCAATAAAATCAAACAACTAAATAATATTTTTTTCATAACAAGCGCTCCTTCCCCGGACGGGACCAACCGAGGGTTGAGATGGGTAGATCTGAATAGACATAATGCGCAGGGACAGTTGGTACCTTGAAAAATTCGTCATCCCTTTGCTGGGCATCGCGCCGCTAAGGCAAGATTCCGGACATGCCGGAGGACGGTCAAAGGACAAAAACAACTGTTTTTAATTTAACTCTTCCGGGGAAATTTCGCAACGAAATAAACTGATAAGCCATTGAGTATGTTAAAGAAAAAGAGAAGGCACGGGACATGTCTATAACCCGGGTCGAGTCCTATTTCGAGGCCTCCCCAATCTGATGTTGACTTTAGGCCGATAACGTGCGAATATACAATAAATTCTCGCCAGGTAAAAACGTAATAACCGCAAGTGCTTTGCGGCTTTTTTATTGAGATGGAGCGGCGGGGGGAAAAGAAAACGTGACGAACAAGCAAAATTACATGGAAAAGCAGGAGCTGAAGAAGAGCGTGATGCTTGCCGCCGGTCTGGTTTCGGAACGCCTGCCGTCCGTCTCGAGCATCGTCCTTCGCATGACCTATCTGCAGCGGACATCCGATCCCGTTCTCATGAAACGGACGGTCCACTTCCTTCCTTCTGATTATGCTTGTTTTAACATGGACTGCGTGCGTGAAGAGTGCACAAACGGCGGGTTCGACCTTACTCCGGTTGTGGCAAGCCTGGTAAAAAGCCGTAAAAAATCAGTGACGGGGAAAATCGTTTGTAACGGAAAAAGTGAAGGTCTCCGGGTCGGCCACGCAAGTATCGCCTATGAAGTCAGTGTCGAGTACCACAAACAGGGGAAATAATCTCCAAGCGGCCTGAATCCCGCAACTTGCAATCCCGGCTCTCGCCGGGGGTAATGCGCGAAGTCCGCGGGAGGTCGCGTTATTAGTGGGAGCTCCGGCTCTGCCGGAGGGGGCTCCACTTCCGAAAAACCCGTTTTCTATCCCATCACTCCGCAACTACCATTTAAATTCCGGTCCGTCATGGCTGACCTTCTTCGCGGCGATAACGTGCAACTGACCATTTTGGCCTTCGCGTCGTGAAGCGGGTCTTTTGCTCTGCTTCAATGACCCTGTTTGGACTTCAAAGGAAAAAAATGGGAGGCAAGATCAATTCTTCAAGCCTCCCGTCTTATTTCACAGCCTCTGCTCCCTGTCCTGATACTTCCTGCCTTTGTTATTCCGCCTTCCGAAATGCTTTCTTTTTTGCCTTGCAGACCGGGCAATCATCAGGGGCTTCGCCTTCGGCGGTATAACCGCAGACCGAGCAGACGTAATAATCGGCGACGGTGTTTTGGCCGAGACTTTCGAGAGCCTTTTTGTAAAGGGCGGC
>JAJXTW010000002.1 GCA_021783455.1 Nitrospirota bacterium
CGCTGGTCGCACGATAACAAACTGGCACGGGTGGATTGGACGCGGGAGATGGAGGCCGGCTGATAATGAGGCAGAGGTGACGTGGTACAAAACAGGCGTGACAGCTTATGCTTGGCACGCCGGATCTTCAGGATCATGATTTTTCTTTTTTCAGCGATTCGATATACTCCTCCCATTCCGTGGGGAGGAGATATTTTTTTTTGCTGTTGCACTCCTTGCAGGCGGGAACGAGGTTTCCCTGCACGGACTTCCCTCCGCGCACGATGGGGATCAGATGGTCCATCGTCAAATCAGCGGGCTTGAATGTCTTGCCGCAGTAATAACAAATTCCCGAAGAACGTTTTCGTTTCCACCACTGCGAGTCCCGCATTTCACGGGCTTTTGCTTTCTCTCGCTTGATGTGGGCATCATCAACGGTGATGAAATAATCAGAACTCATAGCGTTTAATATTACGTTATCCCTGCCCTCTTGTCACGCTAAAAAAACTCGGATGCGTCGAGACTCACCCACCGCATAACCTCTCAAAAAGTAATATTTTTCTTGACATTAGGTGGCGCGAATTATATACTTTGGCCAGCAGGTGGTATAAAGTGGGAAGCGGTGGGTATGCTGGGGAGGGAAATGTTCCGAGGTAGTTTCGAACATACCGTTGATTCCAAGGGCAGAGTGAGCGTGCCGTCGAAATTCCGCGACATCATTTCGGACCGCTATGACGGAAGGCTCGTGCTTGCCATGGACTACGACCGCTGTCTCACGGTCTATCCGCTTGAAGAGTGGGAGCGACTTGAGGAGAAGATCAAGACCCTTTCGCTGATGAAGCAGGAGGTCAAGGACTTCAGGCGCTTTCTGCTTTCGTCGGCCACGGAGTGCGAGCTGGACAAGCAGGGCCGCATCCTGATCCCGCCGACGCACCGGGAACACGCCGGCATCACCAAGAACGTGATGCTCATCGGAATCATCGACAAGATAGAAATATGGGACGCCAAGGCGTGGGAGGCACGAAATAACCAAAACGGCGATAAGATCGGCGAGACGCTCGCCGCATTGGGCCTATAACGACATGGATGAAAATCTCAAAGTATATCAGATGAACCTTGAAGGCGAAGTCGACCAGTCCAAGATGGCTGAGATCAACCGGGTAATCGGCCAGCTCATCAAGGGAGAGACGTACGGCCTGATCCTGAACTTTGAGTCGGCGGAGCACATCCATTTCACGATCCTGCAGTCTCTGGTTGAAGAGAAGCGCCGCCTCCAGTCCTTCGGCGGCGATATCCGGCTCGCTGCGCTGTCCGATTACATCAAGAACATTTTCAGGACCACCGGCGTTCTCGAGGAGTTTCAGGTCTTTGACACGGTTCTGCAGGCCGCGAAGAGCTTCGGAATTACAAAACCGGCGACGAATCTGCCGCTGGGGCTGTGAAAGTTCGGAGTTCAGAGTTCGGAGTTCAGAGTGGGGAGTAAAAATCCAAATGAAATAACGAGAGCAAAACAGAATACTTCGTACTCCGAACCCCTGACTCCGAGCTTGGTCCATACACCTGTCCTGCTTAAGGAAGCCGTTGATCTCATCGCCCCGCGGTCCGGCGGGGTGTATGTCGACGGAACGCTCGGCGCCGGAGGCCATGCAGCGGAAATCCTGAAGCGCTCATCGCCCGACGGCATTCTCATCGGGATGGATCAGGACGCAGAAGCAATCGAGCGAAGCAAACTGAGCCTCGCGGCATACGGCGATCGCGTGCACATCCGGCGCGGGAATTACCGGGATCTGCCGCAGGTCCTCTCCGGGCTGCGATACGAGAAAGTAGACGGAGTGCTGCTGGACCTGGGTGTTTCCTGGTTTCATCTGAAGACGCCGGAACGGGGCTTCAGCTTCCAGCTGGACGGACCGCTCGATATGCGCATGGATATGAGCAGACCGCAGACCGCAGCGGATCTGGTGAACAACCTCTCCCGGAACGAGCTTGCGAGGATCCTCCGTGAATTTGGGGAAGAGCGCAAAGCAGGCGCCATAGCGAGGGCCATAGAAAAGGCGAGGGCCCGGAGGCCCATCACGAGTACGGTTCAACTGGCCGACATTGTTACGAGCGTATTTCCTCCCTACCCTCCCCGGAGAACTCATCCGGCTACACTCACGTTTCAGGCTTTGCGCATAGCGGTGAATGACGAGCTCGGCGCACTCAGCGAAGGGGTGAGCGCGGTGATTCCGCTGCTCTCGCCCGGCGGCAGGATCGCGGTGATAACGTTTCACTCGCTCGAGGATCGCATCGTGAAGCGGGCCTTTACGGCGGAAGCAAGGGGCTGCATTTGCCCCCCGAAACTGCCCGTCTGCGCGTGCGGGAAAAAACCGGTGCTCAAGATACTGACGCAGCCGCCGATCATTGCGGGACCGGATGAAGTGGACCGGAATCCGGCGGCACGGAGCGCCAAGCTCCGGGCGGCGGAGAAACTGCCGGACTAAGGAAATTGCCGGATGAGATTCCCGGGCTGCGGCGTTCGGACGGGAAAATTTCAAACTTTTATTCAGTCCAGAAAAGAGTTATCCTATGAATTCGGGGGTCGGCAGCATCGGTGCATTGGTGTTCGAGCGGAGCAAGCGGGGAAAGTTTCGCCGCGTTGTCGCTACCCTCTGCATCATTGCCGGGCTGCTCCTGTACGTCGGAGGCAAGGTAAAAATCATGCGTCTCGGGTATCAGATCGAAGCCCTGGAGCATGAGAAGCAGGAACTGGAACGGGCAAACGGGTCCCTGCGGATCGAGGCCTCGAGCCTGGCTTCGCCGGCACGGATAGAGGAGATTGCCACCAAGCGTCTCGGCATGGTCAGGCCGTTGAAGGAAAACATCGTGATCGTCAAGAGGAACGCACCCAAACAGTAGGCGGGTATGGAAAGACGGGGGAGAATAGTTGCGATATTGGCCATCATGGTCCTGGGCTTTCTGCTCGTGGCCCTGCGGCTGGTGTACCTCCAGGTATTTGAACGGGCAAAACTGACGGCACGCGCCGAGCGGCAGCAGGAACAGGTGCTGACGCTGGTGCCCAAACGCGGCGCTATTTTAGACCGCATGGGCAGAGCGCTCGCCGTCAGCCTCGATGTCGATTCGGTATACGGCATTCCCTCGAAGATCGACGACCCCCGCGCGCTGGCCCGACGGCTTTCCCGGATCCTGCATGAAAATCCGGCCACCCTGGAACGGAAGCTGGCCGGCGACAAGCATTTCGTCTGGCTGAGCCGCAAGGTCGATCCGACCGAAGCGGAGCAGGTCAAGGAGTTGGGGTCCGCGGAGATTCAGCTTCGAGCCGAACCGAAGCGGTTTTATCCGAACAAATCCCTTGCCGGACCCCTGCTCGGGTTCGCCGGTATCGATAATGAAGGCCTCGAAGGTTTGGAACGGGCCTACGATAAGATCCTTCGCGGCGTCAACGGCTGGATGCTTGCGGAGATGGATGCCAAGGGACGAATGGTGTTTCCGGGCGGCTCAGGTTTTCAATATCACATGCCGAAGCCGGGCCATGACATCATCCTCACCATCGACGAGGTGATCCAGCATATCGCCGAGAAGGAGCTCGATGCCGCGCTGGCGAGCTCCCACGCCAAGGGAGGGGTCTGCATTGTTATGAATCCGCAGACCGGAGAAATCCTGGCGCTGTCGGTGCGGACGAACGGGTACGGTCGCCCGGCGTTCAACCCCAATGAACCGCAGCGCTACAAACCCGCGGAGTGGCGAAACCGGGCGGTGACGGATGCTTATGAACCCGGTTCCATATTCAAGGTGGTCCTGGCTTCAGCGGCGCTCGAAGAGCGCGTCGTCCACCCTCTGGAACGGCTCGATTGCAGCGCCGGGTACATCAAGCTCGCCGACCGCGAGATCAAGGACGCGCACAAAAACGGTGTGCTTACTTTTTCCGACGTGATCGCAGAATCGAGCAACGTGGGTACGATCAAGGTCGCGCTCCGGCTCGGCAAAGACCGGCTTTACAAATATATTACCGCTTTCGGGTTCGGCAAGAAGACCGGCGTGGACCTCCCCGGAGAAATTCCGGGTCTGCTCGAGGACACCCGGCTGTGGTCCGGCGTGTCTATCGGCGAGATCGCCATCGGCCAGGAGATCGGGGTGACCCCGCTCCAGATGGCCGCGGCCTACTGCGCGATCGCCAACGGCGGCGTGCTCATGAAGCCCTATACAGTCTCGGAGATTGTGGACCCCGGCGGGGGAGCGGGGCAAAAATTCGGGCCCCAGCCCGTGGGGCGCGTCATTTCGGTAGAGACCTGCGCCAAGGTGGTCGGCTTGCTGAAGCGGGTGATTGATATGGGCACGGGCCAGGAGGCAAAGCCCTCCGGGTACAGCGCGGCGGGAAAGACCGGCACGGCCCAGAAAATCGACCGCCGCACGGGCGAATACTCGAAGAAAAACTATGTGAGCTCGTTTGTCGGGTTCGCGCCGGCCAGCTCCCCGAGGGTTGTGATCCTTGTGATGATCGACACTCCGGAAAGTTCCATCTACGGCGGCACGGTGGCGGCGCCGGTGTTCCGGGCAGTGGCGGAACAGAGCCTCGCCTATCTGCAGGTGGCGCCTGATGATATGGGAGGCAGGATGCTCCTGGTGACGAAATGAAACTCGCCCAGCTCCTGAACGTACTGGAGACAACAACAACTCTGCCGAGTGAAGCGCTGGACAGAGAGGCGCTGAACATCGCCCATGATTCCCGGAAGGTGACGCCGGGGTCCCTGTTCGTGGCCGTGCGAGGATTTCACTCGGACGGCCATGAGTTTGTTTTGCAGGCCGCAAAGCAGGGCGCAATCGCCGTTATCGTTGAACAGGAGAACAAAGACGCGGCTGCCATCGGCGCGGTCCAGATCATTGTCAAGGACTCGCGCAGGGCGCTCGCGCTCCTTGCCGATGCCTTCTACGGCCATCCGTCGCAAAAGCTGAAGCTTATCGGCGTTACGGGGACCAACGGCAAGACCACGACGACCTATCTCGTGAAAGCCATCATCGAAGCCGCCGGAGGGACCGCGGGCCTCATCGGCACCATCGATTACCGCGTGGGCGACAGGGTCTACCCGGCGCCGAACACGACGCCTGAATCGCTCGATCTGCAGCGGCTTCTTTCGGAAATGATGGGCGTGGGCGCGGACACCTGCGTCATGGAGGTCTCGTCGCATGCGCTGGCCCTGGGCAGGACCACGGGATGCAGCTTTGTTGCCGCGGCATTCACGAACCTGACGCAGGACCACCTGGATTTCCACGAGACCATGGCGTCGTATTTTGAAGCCAAGCTGCTGTTGTTCAAAGGCCTCGGCCCCGAGGCGCACGCCGTGGTCAATCTTGACGATGGGCGGGCAATGGAGATTATCGAAGCGACGCAGGCGAAGGTGATCACCACGGGCTTCTCGGATCGCTGCGACGTGCATCCGGGAAACGAGATACGGCATGGCATCTTCGGCCTGCAACTGGATATTGTGACGCCGCAGGGGACGATCAGAATCGAATCGCCGCTCGTGGGCAGGCATAATATTTATAATATCCTGACCGCGGTTGGAATCGGGGTGGCGTTGGGTTTCGAGAGCGACGACATCGGCCGGGGCATCAAAGCCATGAAGGCCGTCCCGGGCCGCATGGAGAAGGTCATCGAAGGCCAATCCTATGGGGTGATCGTGGACTACGCGCATACGGAAGACGCGCTTATGCGGCTCCTTGAAGCCGTCCGGGAAATCGCCGAGAACAGGATCATCACGGTCTTCGGCTGCGGCGGCGATCGCGACCGGAACAAGCGGCCCAAGATGGGCGCGGCGGCGGCTAAGGGAAGCGATGTCGTGATCGTGACTTCGGACAACCCGCGGACCGAGGACCCCTCCATGATCATTCGGGAGGTTGAAGCCGGCATGTCATCTTCGGGCATAAAAGTCCCGACCCCTGGCGCCGTGAATATCAACCGCGCGGGCAAGACCCCCTACCTGATCATACCCGACCGGCATGATGCGATTGCAGCGGCCGTCAACATGGCGAAGCCGGGCGATGTTGTCGTGCTTGCAGGGAAAGGGCATGAGGATTACCAGATCATCGGCGAGAGGAAGACCCATTTCGATGACCGGGAAGTAGCGCGGGAAGAGATAGAAAAAAGCATGAAACAGGGGGCAGGGAGCCGGAGTTAATTCCGGCCTCCGGCGGCCTTCTGGATCCTGCATCGGGTGCAATGAACGACGCTGACAAAAAAATGCTCTTGGAAATTCCGGGGAGGATGGAGCGGGTGGAAATAACAGGAGTATCCATAGACTCCAGGAACATCAGCGAGGGGCAACTGTTCGTCGCCATCAAAGGCGACCGCTTCGACGGCCACGATTTCGTCCCCGAAGCGATCAGGAAGGGCGCCTGGGGCGCGCTCGTCGAGCGGTCCGTGCTGGAAAACAAATTTGCCAGCCTCGGCGGCCTGAAGAACATTCTGGCGGTCGAAGACACGCTCTATGCGCTGCAAGAAATGTCGTACATGCACCGGAAGAAATTTGTCATTCCCGTCGTCGGTATCACCGGCTCGAACGGCAAGACGACGACCAAGGAAATGCTCGCCTGCATCCTGAAACAAAAAGGGCCCGTGCTGAAAAACGAGGGGAACCTGAATAATCACATCGGTGTGCCGCTGACGCTTCTCAAACTGAACGAAAGCCACTGGGCTGCCGTTGTTGAAATGGGCATGAGCGCCCCAGGGGAGATCGACACGCTTGCCCGGCTGACAGCTCCTACAGTCGGCGTAATCACGAACATCGGACCGGCTCACCTCGAGTTTTTCGGCTCCATGGAAAAAGTGGCCGAGGCAAAGGGGGAGCTGCTCGACAACCTCAAGCCTGACGCAACGGCCGTGCTGAACGCTGATGACCGGCATTTCGGCATTCTGCGAAGCAAGATGCCCGGCCGGGTCATGACCTTCGGTATCGTTAACAAGGCCGATGTCGCGGCAATTAACCTCCGGCAGGAGAAAGAGTTCACGGACCTGACGATTGCGGCGGATGGCGCGAAGATCGATATCCGGCTGCGCACCGTGGGCAGCCACAACGTGTATAATGCTCTCGCCGCAGCAGCCGCGGCGATCGCCGTGGGCATGCCGATCGATGCGGTGAAGTACGGATTGGACGCGTTTACACCCATTGCCGGCCGGTCGGAGATCAAAAAAATTGAAGGCAGGACCGTGCTTGCCGATTACTACAATGCCAATCCCGCTTCGATGGAGGCGGCGATCAAAACGCTGGCCGAGCTCGGCGCGGGCAGGAAAGCGATCGCCGTGCTCGGCGACATGCTTGAACTGGGTGAGGCGTCAATCGAGGCGCACCAGGAGATCGGACGAACAGCGGCGCAATGCAAGGTGGATCTCCTGATCACGGTCGGTGAGCTGGCTGCGCATATGGAAACCGGCGCGCTGAAAGCGGGGATGGCGAAAGAACGGGTGATCCGGGCGACGTCCCATGCGAATGCCGCAGAGCTGCTGAAGAAACTGTCCAAACCCGGCGACGCGATCCTTATCAAGGGCTCGCGGGGAATGAAAATGGAAAAGATTCTGGAGGCATTTTAATGCTCTATCATCTGCTGTATCCGCTGCACGACAGGTTCTCCGGCTTTAACGTGTTCCGGTACATCACCTTCCGGAGCGCGGGCGCAGTCCTGACGGCGCTTCTGGTGACGTTTGTGCTCGGTCCGTCGATGATTGCCTGGCTCCGCAGGCTCAAGGTGGGCCAGCACGTCCGAAACGACGGGCCGCAGACCCATCTTGCAAAGCAAGGCACGCCGACCATGGGCGGGCTTCTGATCGTCGCAGCGCTGGTGAGCTCGGTCCTCTTGTGGTCCGACCTCAGGAACAAGTACGTGTGGGTCGTGCTCTTTGCCACGCTCGCCTTCGGCGGGATCGGTTTTTGGGACGATTATTTGAAAGTGGTGAAAAAACGATCCACCGGTCTCAGGGCGATCCAGAAGTTCGGGCTCCAGATAATCGCTTCAGCCGTGATCGGCTTTTTCCTCTACTATAACCCAGGCGATCCGAACAGCACCTCTCTGTCCCTGCCGTTTTTAAAGCGGATCTTTCTGGACCTGGGGTGGTTCTATATTCCCTTCGTGATCATTGTGATCGTGGGTTCGTCCAATGCCGTGAACCTGACAGACGGCCTCGACGGGCTGGCCATCGGCCTCGTGGGCATCGCGGCCACGGCCAATGCCGTGATCGTGTATCTCGGCGGGAATAAGATCATTGCCGAGTATCTGAAGATCCTCTATATCCCGGGAAGCGGCGAGCTCACGATCTTCTGCGGCGCGCTCCTGGGCGCGAGCCTCGGGTTCCTGTGGTACAACGCCCATCCTGCCGAGGTGTTCATGGGAGACGTGGGGTCGCTGTCCCTCGGCGGCGCGCTCGGCACGCTCGGCGTGGTGACCAAGCACGAACTGATCCTGGTGATCGTGGGAGGAATTTTCGTGATCGAGACCATCTCGGTGATCCTCCAGGTGGGGTCCTACAAGCTGACGGGAAAGCGCATCTTCAGAATGGCGCCGATCCACCATCACTTTGAGCAGATCGGATGGCCGGAGTCCAAGGTCATTACGCGGTTCTGGATCATCGGGATCATCCTGGCACTGGTTTCGATCGCAACGTTAAAGCTGCGGTGACGATAAAGCAAATACCAAATGACAAACACCAAATAGCAAATAAGCACCAAGCGTCAAATTCAGAAATTTGAAACGTTTTGAAATTGGAACTTTGCAATTGGAATTTATTTGGCATTTGATATTTGCCATTTGGAATTTATCCACGGAGGCACGGTGCAAAGGGATTTCAAAGGCAAAAGAGTAACCATCGTCGGCCTGGCGCGGAGCGGGGTTGCCGCGGCGCGGGCGCTTCATGCTCTTGGTGCGATCGTTACGGTAACGGATAAAAAGCCGCTGGATCAGCTTGCAGCGCAGGCAGCGGCCCTGGGCAGCGACCGTATCGTTGTCGAAGCCGGCGGCCATCCGGACCGGGTCTTTTTTGATGCTGATCTCATTGTGCTTTCCCCGGGCGTTCCCAAGATCCCGCAGGTCGTCGCAGCACGACAGCGCGGCGTCACCGTGATCAGCGAGCTTGAACTTGCCTGGCTGATTTCAGAATCGCCTTACGTCGGAATCACCGGAACGAACGGCAAGTCCACGGTCACGACGCTGGTGGGACTTATGCTCGAACGGGCGCGGAAGAAGGTGCTCGTTGCCGGAAATATCGGGACCGCCCTCACCGAGGATACGTCCCGGCTCAAAAAACAGGATTGGATCGTGGCCGAACTTTCGAGCTTCCAGCTTGAAGACATCGAGACCTTCCGGCCCCGCGTTGCCGCGATCCTGAACATCACGCAGGACCACCTGGACCGGTATCGCGACATGTCCGAGTACGGAGAAGCAAAGGCGAAAATCTTCCTGAACCAGCAAAAAGAGGATTTCCTTGTTCTGAACTTCGATGATCCGCTGGTAAAGTCCTACGCCGGGCGGACCTCGGCAACGGTGGTCCCTTTTTCGCGCCTGCTCCGGCATAGTCCCGGAGCCTGTGTGCTGGACAACTACCTTACCGTTAATAACCAACGCATCGTACCTGTTGACGAGATCAGGATCAAAGGCGTGCACAATCTCGAAAATGCACTTGCCGCGTCAGCCCTGTCGATCTGCGCCGGGGCCGATGCACGGTCGGTCGCGGCCGTGCTGCGCGAGTTCCCCGGACTCGAGCACCGGCTCGAATTCGTGCGTGAAAAAGACGGCGTGACCTACATCAACGACTCCAAAGGCACGAACGTGGGCGCGGTCCTGAAGTCCGTCGAGGGGTTTGCCCGGCCGGTGATTTTGATCGCCGGCGGTCTGGATAAAGGCAGCGATTTCACTCCCCTCGCCGAACCGTTCACGCGAAAAGTGAAGCTCTTGATCCTGATCGGCAAGGCAGCGGACAAGATGGCAAAGGCGCTCGGCACGTCCACGAAGACCGTGTTCGCACAGACGCTCAAGGACGCGGTAACGCTTGCCGCAACAGGGGCTTTGCCCGGAGACGTGGTGCTGTTGTCTCCCGCATGCGCGAGCTTCGACATGTTCAAGGATTTCGAGGACCGGGGCAGACAGTTTAAGGAAGCGGTGAACGCGCTGTAGCGCGAATCCGGGGTCCGGAGTGAAGAGCCTCTGGCAGGAGAGCATAGGGCATGGCGCAATGATTTCACTCTCTGCCCTTTGCGCTCTGCCGGATTCAGAGAATGCATGATTAAAACAACAAGTCATACGGGGCACTACGACCGGACGCTGCTGTCCGCCGTCCTGATGCTGCTTGTGGTGAGCGTGGTGATGGTCTACAGCTCCAGCAGCGTTGTGGCGCTCACGACCTACAATGATTCGGCGTTCTTCATGAAGCGCCAGCTCCTCTGGGGGATCGTGGGACTCGCGCTCATGGCGCTCACCATGCGCATCGATCACCGTCGATTATCGGACCGGCGTGTTGTGGCGGCGCTCATGGCGCTCTCGCTTCTCCTGCTCGCAGCGACCCTCGTCCCCGGCGTCGGCAGGATGATCAACGGATCCCGGAGATGGCTGCGGCTCGGCATGCTTTCATTTCAGCCTGCCGAGCTTGCCAAGGTTGTGCTGGTGGTGTACATGAGCTATTACATTGCCAAGAAAGACGGCCGGGTCCGCGATTTTATGAACGGGCTGGTGCCTGCCTACGTGGTGACCGCGGTATTTCTCGGCGTGGCTGTGCTCCAGCCGGACTTCGGCAGCGCCATGACGCTTGCCGGCGTTTCCGGCGTCATGCTCTTTGCGGGCGGAGCGAACGTGCTGCACCTCGGCGGAACGCTTGTGGCGGCGCTTCCCGTTATTGCCTTTGCCGTGGCGGACAAGGCGTACCGGTGGAGAAGGATCACCGCTTTCCTCAACCCCTGGTCGGACCCGCAGGGCGCGGGCCACCAGATCATCCAGTCCTTCCTGGCCTTCGGGAGCGGCGGCGTATTCGGCCGCGGGCTGGGTGAGGGGCGGCAAAAGCTCCTCTTTTTGCCGGAGCGGCACTCGGACTTCATCTACGCCGTGATCGGGGAAGAGCTGGGACTGATCGGCGCGCTCGCGGTGCTGTTCCTGTTCCTCCTCATCTTATGGAGGGGCGTACGGATCGCGCTTGCCGTGGATGATCCGTTCAGCAGACTGCTTGCGCTCGGCATCACGCTGCTCATCTGTCTTCAGGGATTGATCAATATGGCCGTGGTCACCGGGCTGCTGCCCACCAAGGGCATTGCGCTCCCGCTCGTAAGCTACGGGGGCTCGTCGCTCGTGATCACCATGGCGGCGCTCGGTGTGCTGCTGAATATTTCGAAAGAAACGGGGTAGGGGAATTTCGGAATGCGGAATAAAAAAAGAGGCGTCCCAGGAATATGAAAGTTGTCATTGCGGGCGGAGGGACAGGCGGACATCTCTATCCCGGGATCGCGATCGCCCGGGAAGTGCTGCAAGAAAGCGGCAACGAGGTCCTGTTCGTCGGGACAAAGCAGGGGATCGAAGCGAAGGTGCTTCCGCGGGAAGGACTGCCGATCCGTTTTATTTCCGTGGGAAAGCTGAAGGGGATGAAGCTTGGCGCGGTCATACGGACGATGGTCACCCTGCCGCTCAGCATTGTGCAGTCCCTCGCGCTGCTGCGCGAGAAAAGACCGGATGTGGTGATCGGCGTGGGGGGCTATTCCTCGGGGCCCGTAGCGCTTGCGGCCTGGATGTCGCGGATCCCGCTCTTCATCGTGGAGCCGAACTCCTACGCCGGACTGGCAAACAGAAAGCTGGGAAGGCTGGCCACGAAAGTGATCCTCTGCTTTCCGGGAACCGGGGCGCGGCATTTCTTTCCAGCCGGGAAAACCATAATGGCCGGCCCGCTGGTCCGGAAGGGCATCGATCAGGGCGATCGAGAGAAGGCCTGCGCAGATTTCGGGCTTGAGGCAGGGAACTTTACGGTGTTCGTCATGGGAGGAAGCGGCGGCGCTCATGCCATCAACGTGGCCATGAAAGAGGCGGCCCGGGAACTGAAGGAGATAAAAAATTTTCAGATCCTGCACCAGACCGGGGAAAAGGACGTTGCCGAGCTGACTGCCGGGTACCGGGACGCGGGTGTCGCCTCCGTGGTCCTTCCGTACATTCACGATATGGCCGGCGCGTATTCAGTCGCGGACCTGGTGGTCTCCCGTTCAGGCGCGACGACCGTTGCGGAGCTTGCGGTTTGCGGAAAGCGGGCAATGCTGATCCCCTTTCCCTTTGCCGCGGACAATCATCAGGAGCACAACGCGCGAACGCTGGCGAAACGGGGAATGGCGGACGTGATCGTGCAAAAGGACGTAACGCCTGCGAAACTGGCAAGCCTTATAAAAAAATACGTTGGCCAGGGGGGCGCTTCAGCAAAAGCCCCCCGCATGGAAAACACGGCGGCGGAAGAGATTGCGAGGATCTGTAAAGACTATG
Organism: Nitrospirota bacterium; assembly: GCA_021783455.1. Classification (GTDB taxonomy): domain Bacteria; phylum Nitrospirota; class UBA9217; order UBA9217; family UBA9217; genus JAJYKN01. The sequence continues at coordinate 12,466 of JAJXTW010000002.1, forward strand.
TTCGAACGAATTAAGCATATTCATTTCGTCGGCATCGGCGGCATCGGCATGAGCGGCATTGCCGAAGTGCTGTTGAACCTCGGTTACAAAGTGTCCGGTTCGGACATGAAAGAGTCCGATACCACGGAACGGCTTCGGAAGCTCGGGGGCGAGATCGCGATCGGCCACCGGGCCGAGAACATCACGTCGCCCCACGTGGTGGTGATCTCGTCGGCGGTAAAGAACGACAACGTGGAGGTGGTTTCCGCCCGGGAGAAGCAGGTGCCGGTGATCCCCCGGGCCGAGATGCTCGCCGAGCTCATGCGGCTCAAGTACGGCGTGGCCATCGCGGGAGCCCACGGCAAGACCACGACGACCTCAATGGTCGCGACGGTGCTCGCCGCGGGCGGCATCGACCCCACGGTCGTGATCGGCGGCAAGCTCAACAGCCTGGGAACGAACGCCAAGCTCGGCCAGGGCGAGTTCCTCGTTGCCGAGGCTGACGAGAGCGACGGCAGTTTCCTCAAGCTTTCGCCCACGATCGCCGTAGTCACGAATATCGACGCGGAACACCTGGACTATTACAAAGACATCGACGAGATCAAGGCCGCTTTTCTCACCTTCATCAACAAGGTGCCGTTCTACGGCGTCTCGGTGCTCTGCCTCGACCAGCCGCATATCCAGGCGCTTATTCCGTTCCTTGAGAAACGGTATCAGACCTACGGCATGAGCACCCAGGCGGACTACCAGGCTCGGGACATCTCGCTCCGGCCGCTGGGATCGACCTTCAAGGTGCTGCACCACAATGACGACCTCGGGTTCTTCGAGCTTGCCGTGCCGGGCGCGCACAACATCAGCAACAGCCTTGCCGCGATCGCCGTGGCGCGCGAACTGGACGTGGACCTGGAAATCATCAGGAAGGCGCTCAAGGAATTCAGCGGCGTGCAGCGGAGGTTCCAGATCAAGGGCGAGGCGCAGGGGGTCCTCATTGTCGACGACTACGGACACCATCCCACGGAAGTGAAGGCCACGCTCGCGGCTGCCGCGACGGGCATGGAGCGGCGCGTGGTGGTCCTGTTCCAGCCTCACCGGTACACGCGGACCCAGCATCTGCTCGAGGAGTTCTTCACCGCTTTTAACCAGGCGGACAAACTCATCGTCATGGACATTTACGCGGCAGGAGAGAAGCCGATCCCCGGCGTGACGGGACAGGCGCTCTACGAAGGCATCAAGAAGCACGGTCACAAGGATGTCTCGTTCATCCCGGAGCGGGAGAAGATCGTCGACCACCTGGCCACGGTCCTGAAAAAGGGGGACCTCCTGATCACGCTCGGAGCAGGGGATGTGTGGAAGGTGGGGGAGCAGGTCCTGGAGAAATTGCAACATGGAGATCGCAAACTTTAAGGGTGAAATAAAGCTGCAGGAACCTCTGAGCAGGCACACGTCGTACGCCATCGGAGGGCCCGCGGACGTGTTTGCCTATCCCCTTGACCGGAATGATCTCATCGCGCTCCTTCGGGAGATCAGGGGAAACGGGCTCAGATACTTCATCCTCGGCGGCGGAACGAACCTGCTGGTGCGCGACGGAGGTTTCCGCGGCGTCGTGATCAGCCTCCAGCGCATGCAGGCCGTAAAGATCGAACGGGAGTATCGATCGATCGGCGGCGCATTTGTCGTGGTCTCTGCCGAAGCAGGCGCGCCGCTCTCCAGGCTCCTCTCCTTTGCCGTGGAAGAAGGGCTTACGGGTCTCGAGTTTGCCGCGGGAATTCCGGGCACCGTGGGCGGCGCGGTATGCATGAATGCCGGCACCGTTGCCGGAGAGTTCGGCGACGTGATTGATGCCGTGACGCTGCTCTCGCCGGGCGGCGAACTCGTCATCCGGGGCAGGGAGGAGATGGCATTCGGGTACCGGACGTGCACGATTCCCGACGGGCACCTCGTCCTCGATGCGCGAATCATATTGCGGCGCGACGATAAGAAGAAGGTCCAGGCGCGGGTCAAGGAGCTCATCGACGCCCGGAAGCAGCGTCAGCCCGCGGGGTTGCCGAATGCGGGATCGATTTTCAAGAACCCCCATGAGGAGTCGGCGGGCAAGTTGATCGAAACAGCGGGGCTGAAAGGAAAAACCGTGGGCAACGCCAAAGTCTCCGACAAGCATGCCAACTTTATCGTAAACCAGGGCAATGCCAAGGCCTCGGACGTGCTGGCGCTTATGGAGCTCGTGAAGGCAAAGGTCCTTGAGGTGCATGGGGTGCGGCTTGAGCCGGAGATCAAGATCATCGGGGAAGATTGAGAAGAAAGGGTCAAGGGGCCGGGGTCAAGGGGCATGGGGAAAATAACAAATAAGAAAATCGGCGTGTTGATGGGCGGGCTTTCATCGGAGCGGGAGGTTTCGCTCGCAACAGGCAACGCCATCCTGAAGGCCTTGCAGGAAAAAGGGTACAAGGTTGTCGCCATCGATGTGAACCGGGATGTCGCGGAAGTGATCCGTAAGTCCGGCATCGAGATCGCATTCAACGGTTTGCACGGAAAATATGGCGAGGACGGCGCGATCCAGGGGCTGCTTGAGTTTTCCGGCATTCCTTATACGGGATCGGGAATTCTTGCAAGCTCCGTGGGCATGAACAAAATCCTGTCCAAGCTGGTATTCAAGGCCCACGGTCTGCTCGTCGGCCCGTACCTGGTCGTTCATGCGGAAAAGCGCGAGCAGCTCTCTGAAGCGCTCTCGATCATGTCGTTTCCGCTGGTGGTGAAGCCGAGTTCCGAAGGCTCCAGCGTCGGCGTGAGCCTGGTCTACCGGCACGACGAACTTGCTCCCGCGGCGGACCTTGCGTTCAAATACGATCGTGAGATCCTGGTCGAAAAATACATTACCGGCAAAGAAGTCCAGGTCGGCGTTCTGGGAGACCGGGCGCTCGGGGCTATCGAGATCGTGCCGAAGAACGTATTCTACGACTATGAAGCGAAGTATAAGGAAGGCATGTCTGAGCACTTTTTCCCCGCCCGTGTTCCCGAGGAGGTGTACCAACGGGTGCTCCAGTCCGGCCTGGATGCGCACCGGGCGCTGGGATGCAAGGGATACAGCAGGGTGGATTTCATCATCGACGCTGCCGGGGCGCCGTACATTCTCGAGGTGAATACCCTTCCGGGGATGACGGCAACGAGTCTCCTGCCCGATATTGCGCGGGGAACGGGAATCTCGTTCCCCGATCTGGTGGAGGAAATCCTGCGGCTGGCGCTCGTTTAATTGCGGATTGTGGATTTTGGATTGCGGATTTTAAAATGGATTCAACAGTGATGCGGTTTTGTTTTTGGTTCCGAAATTCTCAATCTGCAATCCGAAATTGATATGCGAGACTACAAGAACGTAAAAGTTCCGAAGTCATACCGAAATACATCGAACCGGATCACGGTAAAACGGGTCGATGTCGGGCGCAGCAACGCGCACACCGGGAAACGCATTGCGGGAATCGGCGGCCTGCTGCTGAACGTCGCAGCCGTTCTTACGTTTGCGGGGGCCGGCTTTCTGGGCTGGCAGGTCTACCAAGGGGTCTTGCATGCCGACGCACTGGTGGTTTCGGGTGTGGATGTGAAAGGGGTGAGGCAACTGACCGAGGCTGATCTCAAGGACATCGTGGGCGCGTTTACGGGCCAGAACATTTTTCGCGTAGACCTTGAAGCCGCCGCCAGGCGCGCGCGCGCGAACCCCTGGGTCAGGGAAGTCAGGATCCATCGCAGCCTTCCGAACAGGATCACGATGGTCTTTGTCGAGCGGACGCCTGCCATGGTCCTGGATACGGGTTCGGCGCGGTACCTGCTGGATGACGAGGGCGTCATCATCGAGCGGTTGGTGAAAGAGCAGGCCCTGGCGTGGCCGCTCCCCGTTGTGGCCATCAAGGACTATCAGGGGCATCCCGGCGACCAGGTGACGTCAGAGGGGATGGCCGAAGCCATGCAGCTCCTTGCTGAAATTTCTGCGCGGGGCGGATGGCAGCTTGCCAACGTGACGATCAAGGCAAACTCGCCCGACTCGCTCAGCGTCGTGTATGCGGACCATGAATTCAAGCTTGGAAGCGGGCGCTATGCCGAGAAGCTTCGCAGACTGGCGGAAGTGCTGGCTGACGTGCAGCAGCGCGGGATCGAAATCGCCTACGTGGACCTCCGGCCTGAACGACAGGCGGCGGCGATGGTGAAAAAAGGCAGGGTTCAGGGGCCGGGGGCCGGGGTCCGGAAAAAGCACTGAAGTAGTTCTTGAACCCCGACGACTGGACCCCGGACGCTTCGAGGAGGATGTTGTGGCCAAAAAAAAGCCGGATAATGTGCTTGTGGGATTGGATCTGGGGACCACCAAGGTGTGCGCCATCGTCGGACAAGTGAAGGACGACGGGCAGGTGGACATCATCGGGATCGGCATCAGTCCTTCCCATGGTCTGAAAAAAGGCGTTGTGGTCAACATCGACAGCACGGTGGAGTCCATCAAAAAAGCGGTGCAGGAAGCCGAGCTTATGGCCGGCGTGGAGATCGGCTCGGTCTATGTCGGCATCTCCGGCGGCCATATCAAAGGCATCAACTCACGCGGTGTGGCGGCGATCAAAAACCGGGAGGTGGGGCCCGCGGACGTGGCGCGGGCGATCGACGGCGCCCGGGCGGTAAACATACCCATGGACCAGCAGATCCTCCATGTGCTCCCCCAGGAATTCATCATCGACGACCAGGACGGCATTAAGGACCCGCACGGCATGTCGGGCACCCGGCTCGACGTCAAGGTGCACATCATTACCGGCGCCGTAACCGCCATCCAGAACATCGTGAAGAGCTGCTCCCGCGCCGGGCTGCACGTGAGCGACCTGGTTCTCCAGCCACTGGCATCCTCCCGGGCCGTGCTTACGACCGAAGAGCAGGAACTGGGCGTGGTGGTCGTTGACATCGGAGGCGGGACCACGGACCTGGCGTTCTTTCTCGAGGGAAGCCTGTGGCACACCGAGGTGCTGCCCATCGGCGGGAACCACCTGACGAACGACATCGCCATCGGCCTCCGCACGCCGGCATCGGAAGCGGAGAAGATCAAGATCAAGCACGGCTGCGCCCTCTCGTCGCTCGTGAAGCATGAGGAAACGCTCGATGTTCCGAGCGTGGGAGGCAGGCCGCCCCGGCTGCTGTCGCGCCAGATCCTGTGCGAGATCATCGAGCCCCGCATGGAAGAGTTGTTCGGCATGGTGCAGCAGCGGCTGAAGAAAACAGGCTTCGAAGACATGTTCGCATCGGGCGTCGTTCTGACCGGCGGCACGGCGCTCATGGAAGGCGCCCAGGACGCGGCGGAGCGCTATCTGGGCCTGCCGATCCGGCGCGGAGCGCCGCGGAACATCGGCGGCCTCATGGACGTGGTCAACAGCCCCATCTATGCAACCGGCGTGGGCCTCGTGCTCTACGGCGCCGAAAACCTGCAGGAAGCGCCGCGGAAGTTCCGGCCCGGCGGATCAATCAATCGGTTTTGGAAGTGGCTGGGAGAATACATTTAGAATTTCGGATTTTAGATTTTGGATTGCGGAATGAACGTCTTTATCGATTTTTTTAATCCGAAATCCGCAATCCGCAATACCCGGAGGGTTTATGGACGATAATCTAGAGTTCGGGTTCCAGGATATCATGGAATTTGTCGCGGGCGCTGAAGGCGGCATAAAGAACGAAAGCGATACAAGGAACGAAAGCGACGCACAGGGGGCACAGGTGGAGAGGAGGACAAACGCGATGTTCCAGTTTGAAGAGGAGGAGAGGCTGCCTGCCGTTATCAAAGTGATCGGCGTGGGAGGCGGCGGCAGCAATGCCGTGAGCACCATGGTCCAATCGGACATCAAAGGAGTTCAGTTCATCGTCGCGAACACCGACATGCAGGCCCTGGAACTCACGCGGGCGCCGATCAAGCTGCAGATCGGTTCCAAGCTTACCTGCGGCCGGGGGGCGGGAGCCAATCCCGAGATCGGCCGGAATGCCGCACTTGAGGACGCGGAGAAGATCAAGGCTGCCATCGCCGGCGCCGACATGGTCTTTATCACCGCGGGCATGGGAGGCGGCACGGGCACGGGGGCGGCCCCGGTGATCGCAAGCCTGGCCCGTGAAACGGGCGCCCTTGCCGTGGGCGTGGTCACGAAGCCCTTCAGCTTCGAAGGAGAAACGAGAAAGCACAAAGCCGAAGAAGGGATCGCCGAACTCAAAAAGAACGTGGACGCGCTCATCGTGATCCCGAATGAACGGCTCCTGAACCTGGCGGAAAAAAAGACCACGCTCCTGCAGTCCTTCAAGCTCGCCGACGGCGTGCTGGCCCAGGCAGTCAAGGGCATTTCCGACGTGGTCATGAAACACGGCTACATGAACGTGGATTTTGCCGATGTGAAGACCGTGATGGCGAACCGCGGCAGGGCGGTCATGGGGACCGGCGTGGGGCGCGGGGAGGGACGGGCGACCGATGCGGCGCAGAAGGCCATTGCGAGCCCGCTGCTCGAAGACGGCTCCATCAAGGGCGCGCGGGCGGTGCTGATCAACGTCACCGGCGGCGAAGACATGGGCATTTACGAGTTCAACGAGGCCTCGGCGATCATCAAGGAAGAGGCGGACCCCTCGGCGAACATCATCGTGGGGGTGGTGATCGATCCCGTGATGAGCGAAGAGATCATGGTCACGGTGATTGCAACGGGTTTCGACGAGGAAGGCATCCGGGAACGGGTAAAGCGGCCGGTGAGCCTGAAGGACTTCATGAAGGTCACGGAACGGCCGAAGAAAAAGCAGGAAGCCTTCGACTTCAAGAACGAGGCGCTCGGCATCGACAGCGAGGACCTGGACAAGCCCACGTTCTTAAGAAGGCAGGCGGATTGATCCTGCGGGACAATAAAAAACCACAGGACACCGGGATGGTCGTGAAATGCATTCACGTCATTCCTGAATCCTGTGGCTCACGTGCGAAAAAAGTCGTTCTCAGTAACGCTCGCGCGGACGGGGATTTCCCTAGCGCCGCTTGAACTCAGCCGGTCTGGCATGGGCCATCGTACCCGCGGACATGCGCTGCTTTTCCAATGATTTGTCCAGGCCGAGGCGGGTAGCTGAGAAGCCGAGCGGAGTCGGCTCTTCCTCAAGCTTCACCGCATTCATGAAATCGCACCGCCAGCAGTTAGTCAGTTTTTGCGCATAGGTCCCCTGGATATTGCCTCCGCACAAGGACCCGGCGATGGCCCAGCATGCCCTGCCGGCATTTTTCCCGCCGTGCGCGCCGTGCAGTTCCTGACAGGTCGTGACCGGACAGATGCCCAGCTCCTGCGCTTTCGGCCCGCCGGGCTGGCGGCCGCATTTCTTGTGTTCCCAGCAATTTATTTTTCCCATATATTACTCTCCTCCCGGGAATTGATTAAAAAGCGAACAAAGTTTTTCCGTTACGATAAAGCAGCAGCGCTTTTTAAAGCTGTTTTTTGTGGACGACACGTTGAGGCGAACCGCTTTGCTTGTGCTTCTGCTTTTCGAGCGTTTTTTCCATGCCCAGCCGCGTGTGGGAGAACCCGATCTCGGTCGGCTCTTCTTCCTTTTTTACCATGTTCATGAACTCGCAGCGCCAGCAATTGTTCAGCTTCTGCGCGTAGGTCCCCTGGATCTTTCCGCCGCACAAGGACCCTGCGACCACCCAGCACGCCCTGCCGGCATTTTTCCCCGCATGGGCGTTGTCCAAAGCCTTATGCGTGGTGGCCGGACATATTCCGAGTTCCTCGGCCTTGTGCCCGCCCGGCTGCCTGCCGCATTTTTTGAATTCCCAGCAATTCATCTTTACCTGGGTCTCGACCATAACCGGTGTCATGTCCTGTAGTTTTCCCATAATCAAGTCCTCACTTGTAGTGTGCGCCCGTTAGAAAAAACCCGTCCCAACAATCCCGCTTTTATTTTGCTTGCAATAAATATAATGTTCATGGAGGAGAAAAGTCAATCCGAATGTAAAAATAGGCATTATCTGCTAATCGTAAATTGAGGCGGACTAGGGGCGTTGCAAGTCGCGGGATTCAGGATTTCCCTGTTCTGTCGATACAGTTCAGGATACCGCGCAGGATACTGATGTCCCTGCTGTCCAGGCGGGCCCTGCCAAACAGCTGTCTCAGGGAGAAGAGCATCCGTTCCGCATTTTCGTCACCAAGAAAACCGATCGTCCGCAATGCCCTTTGTAAATGCGTGTAAAAATATTCGAGGTCCTCTGTTGGAGCAAGTTCCAGGGAGGAAGAGGGAACGGGTTTTAAGGAAGCGCGGAACAATTCGTAGGCAATAACCATGACGGCGTGGGAGAGATTAAGCGACGGGAAAGCATCGGCAGTCGGGACGGCAACCAGCTCGTGGCAGAGGGCGATATCCGGGAGCTCCAACCCGCTCACTTCATTGCCGAAAACCACCGCAACTTTGTTGTTCGTGAGAAGGGGGAGAACGCGTTCCGCCAGTTCCCGGGGCGTGATGACGTTCTTTCTCCGTTTGCCCGAATGACGCGATGCGCCGATGACCAGTCCATGGCCGGAAACCGCGTCGCCGAGCCGGGGGTACGAGACTGCTTTTTCCAGGATCTCATCAGCGCCTGCGGCCAGTTTAAAGGATTCGCGGTCCACGGCCTTGCGGGGGGCGACAAGCAGCAGGCGGCTCAGGCCCGTGTTCATCATACACCGGGCAACTGCGCCGATATTGGCAGGCGTTTTCGTGTCAACGAGAATGATGCTGACGTTATCGAGGGGTGATGTTGTCTGCATACAAGTGTTTTAGAAGAACGGGACCGGGCCGTGAAGGCGCGTCCCTGTCTGTCATTATAAGGAAAGCCACGCCTTGCCACAAGAACAATCATCATCATTCCCGTTGACAAGCGCCGCGGGGATTGTTACAGTACGCGGGACATGAGCATGATCGCCATATCACTCCAATCGGGCAGCAACGGCAACTGCATCTATGTTGAGACCTGCGGCAAGAAACTGCTGTTCGACGCGGGGATCAGCGGCGTGCAGGCGGAGGAGCGTCTTGCGGCACACGGCCGGGACATTCGCGCCGTCGATGCCGTGATCATCTCGCACGATCATTCCGACCATATCCGGCATGCCGGCGTGTTCCAGCGGAAATACGGCCTGCCGGTGTACGTGACTGCGGCGACGCTGGCCGCCGCATCAGCACGGTGCGCGCTCGGCAAGATGAAGGACGTACGCCTTTTCCGGTCGAGCGATAAGCTTGCCTTCGGCGATGTGCATGTGCATGCCATCCCCACTCCCCACGACGGCGTGGACGGATCGGCTTTCGTGATCGAGGGCGCGCAAAAGCGCCTCGGGATACTGACGGACCTGGGCCACGTGTTCAAGGACCTCGTGCATATCGTGGCGTCCCTCGACGCCGTGTTCCTCGAAAGCAATTACGACCCCGACATGCTGGCGCAGGGACCTTACCCTGCCTATCTCAAGCAGCGGATCAAGGGACCGCGCGGTCATATTTCGAATATTGAGGCAGCAGAGGTGCTGCTCCGCGCATCTGCCGGCAACCGCCTCCAGTGGGCCTGCCTTGCCCATCTCTCGGAACAGAACAATCATCCCGACGTTGCCCTCAGGACCCACCGTGCAGTCATGGCGGAAAAACTCACCCTCTATGTGGCCGACCGTTACCAGGCATCAGCCCTCTTCACCGTTTCCTGATTGAACCAGCCGAATTTAAGAAAATTTCTCACAGAGGTTCAAAACCATTCACCGCAGAGATGTTCTCCGCGTATTCCGCGCCTCCGCGTGAGATGCCTTTTGTTTTTTGGTTATTCCAGGTTTCGGGGGATGGTGGGCGCACTGCAAAAATGATCTATTTCTTTTTCATCAGCAACAGCAGCCACAGGGCAAGGCCGCCGCAGAGGCCTGCTGCCCACACGCTCTCGTGGTCCAAATGGTTGATGCGGAAAATGACGGAGGCCATGCCCGCCCCGACGATAAGAATGGCAAAGATAAACCCTCTGCCGATGCGGGAGATCTTGTGGAGTTCGGCAACGATGTCCCGCGACGTGATCTCGACCCGGGTCTCCCCGCGGCCCGTGGTCACCAGGAATTCGGTCAGCAGTTTCGGCAGCGCCGCCAGCGAGCGGCCCGTTGATACAAGGCGTGTCAGAACACCCGAGGCGGTCATGACATCGGTCTTGATGAAGCGCTTCGCAAAGGGCGTTGCGATCTCGATGATGTTGGTCTCGGGGTCGAGCTGCGACGCGAGGCCGTTGAGCATGCCCACGACCCTGCCGAAGAGGATGAAGTCGTTCGGGATCTGGATCGACGGGGAGAGTTGGAGCGCCTCAACGATATCGTTGCCGATCTCCGCCACGTTCATGGCCTTGAGCTCGGAGGGCGAAATGTCACGGTATTTCTGAAGGATCCGCTCGGTGAACTGTACGAGCGGCTGGATGTCCTTGGTGAGCGGTATGAACCCCATGTCCACGAGCGCGCGCACCAGGCCCAGGGCGTCCCGGTCCACGATGGCCGTAAAGGCCCGGCGCAGACCTTCTTTCTTCGGAGCAGAGAGGCGGTCAACCATCCCGAAGTCCACGAGGATGACTTCCGGGCCCGTCCGCACGAAAATATTCCCCGGGTGCGGGTCGCCGTGGAAGAACCCGTCGACAAAGAACATCTGGCAATAGGCCTCGGCAAGGGTGCGCGCTACCTCTTTCCGGTCAATCCCCCGCGCGTCGATCTTCTCAAAGTCCGTGATCTTGATGCCTTCGAGATATTCGAGGGTAAGCACCGTGGAGGTCGTAAAGGGCCAGTAGACGATGGGGATCTTGATCTTCGGATTTTTGGCGAAGTTCCGGGCAAAGGTCTCGGCGTTCTTTCCCTCCTGGAGGTAGTTCAGCTCTTCGTAGATGATCCGGGAAAATTCGGAATAGATCACGTCGAGGTTGATCTGGCGGTAGAGCACGCGCAGGATCCTGATCACAAATTTGAGGGTCCGGATATCCGCGGCGATCACTTCCTCGATGCCGGGGTATTGCACTTTCACCACGATGCAGTCCCCGTCCCGAAGGCAGGCCTTATGCACCTGGCCGAGCGACGCTGAAGCGATCGGGATCTCGTCAAAGGAAGAGAAGACCTCGTCCATGGGCCCCAGCTCCTCGGTGACCCGCTTCGCGATATCGCGGAAAGGCGCGGGCGGCACCTGGTCCTGGAGCTTTGAGAGCTCGTCGGTGTACTCCTCGGGAAGGATGTCCACGCGCGAGGAAAGGAACTGGCCGATCTTGATCAGGACGCCGCGCATCTCGATCATACGCTCGCGCAGCAAGCGCGCGTTTGCGGCATGGAGCCGTTTCAGGCGTTCCTGACGCAGGGAGTCGGATGCGAAGACGTTTCTCAGGGAAAGGAATTTGTAGCTCAGAAGGACCCTGAGAAAAAGAAGCACGCCTTGGACAAAGCGGCCACGGTATTGGGAAAAATGCATACTTGGATTATACCAGATTAAAAAGAGGAAGGGTATCGAAGAGAAAAGCATGATGGAGCAGAGGACAGAGGGGAAGCCTGCAACGCCATGCACAATGCGCTCTGCGCGTTTACGTAAATATTCCGATCACTGCGCCGGTCATGCAGGTAGCGAGTGTTCCTGCCACGAGCGCCTTCATGCCGAGTCCCACAACCTCGTCCCGCCGCTCCGGCGAGAGACTTCCCAATCCTCCGATCAGAATGCCCAGGCTTCCGAAGTTCGCGAAGCTTGCAAGTGCGTATGTCATAATAAGCCGGCTTCGTTCATCAAGCGCTCCAGCAGGAAGCTTGGCCATTTCGAGGAACGCGAGCAGTTCGTTCAGGATCGTTTTCGTGCCCATGAGATAGCCCGCGGTCTGCGCCTGGGACCACGGAATGCCGAAGAGCCAGACAATGGGCGCCATCACATACCCGAGAAGCCTCTGGAGCGTGAGCGGTTGTCCGGCGACATCCGGAAGCAGCCCGATCAGCAGATTCGCGAGATGGACAAGGGCCACCATGACCACGAGCATGGCGATAATGTTCAGGAGCAGTTGCAGGCCGTCCATCGTGCCTTTTACTACGGCATCCATGGAGCTGGACGCGGTTCTCCGGGGGATGAGTTGACCTGCCGTCTCCTCGCCCGTCTCGGGGACCATGATGCGCGCGATCGTAATTGCAGCGGCAACGTGGATGAAGGAAGCTATCAGAAGATGGCCAAGGGGGTCCGGGATAACGTTGTTCAAAAACGTAGCGTAAAGGATCATGACCGTTCCTGCAATGCAGGCCATGCCGACGGTCATGAGCGAGAAGAGCTCGCTCCGGGTCATGTTTTTAAGATAGGGCTTGATCACGAGCGGGGCCTCGACCATGCCGAGGAAGATCGTGGTTGACGCTCCCAGGCCCAGTGCGCCGCCGATGTTCATCGTCTTCTGGAGCAGAAAGGAAAAGCCCTTTACAATATAAGGCAGGAGCTTCCAGTAGAAAAGAAGCGCCGAGAGAGCGCCGATCACAAGTACGAGAGGCAACGCCTGGAAAGCGAGAATGAAGTTCGACCCCGGGTCCTGGAGCAGGAAGGGCGGCGTACCGCCGCCGATGTAACCGAAGACAAAGGACGTACCGGCTTGTGTTGCCGAGTCGAGAGCCAGAACGACATTATTCAGAAGCAGGAAGAACTTTTTGAAGAAGGGAATGTAGAGAAGAACGCCCGCGACCGTGAGCTGGACCGCGACGCCGGTCAAAACGATGGTGTATCTGACGCCTCTCCTGTTTTCGCTGATGAGCCATGCGATCCCCAGGAAGACGAACAACCCGAGCAGTGGTTGCAGAAGCATGAAGGACTCCTTTTTTTGCTAGATTTCCCAGGGATAGCCGATGAAAATTGCTGGCGATGCGCCTTCCCTGCCGAACCCGAGGTCTCCCCGAAACACGACTCCCGACGCCGTAACGACGCGCACCCCGAGGCCGTAGTCATCGCGCATGTTCGACCGCCTGGTGAGGTCGCTTTCCACGTCGGAGGTGACGCCGGTCTCGTAGAACAGGGCGACCTGCACCGAGGTGCGGACATCCTTCATAACAAAAATGTTGAAGGGCGTCCGTTCATCGGTCAGGTTCCAGCGGATTTCGGTGCCGTAAAACAGCGTATGAGCGCCCTTGTAGCGGCCCTGGGGATAACCGCGCAACCGGCTGAACCCGCCTAAGGACGTGGCGGTGCCGTATTTGTTGTTCGCGATCATGTTTTGGATGACCTCATTGCAGAACTGCTGTTGCTGGGGATCGGTGATCGTGCTGCAATTCAGCCCCAGATGGAGCTCCGCCGTGGTGGTTGCCCCGGTCTTCAGAACGACTGCGTCAGAGCGGAGAAAGTTGAACGCCCAGGTGCTGCGCCTGCCGATGGGGATGTAGGCTGTGGTGTTGTAGTCCATGACGTAATAATCCGGGCCGGAATCGCTCGGCGGAGACTGTGAGCGGGTAACGTCGATTCGGAAGCCCCGACGCGGATCGGAGTAGTCATCCGTCAAATCCAGCCGGGACCCGAAGCTCGTGACGTGGCCGGTTTGGCGGGGCGCGTTCTGCGCTTCGACGATGACATTGCCGTCCCTGTCCCTGATGCTCTTGAGCTTGGAAGCCCCCTGGTACCAGGCGCTGTAAATTTCGAAACGCCGGTCGAAAAAAGTGGCAGTCATCCGGCCGCCGTAGTATTCCGTGTCCCCCAGCTCGAGCAAACGATAATCGTTCTTGTCCGTGTTCATACCCCGCTGGCTGTAGCTCTGGATTGTCGCTTTATTGAGCGCGCTGTATCCGACGTCCAGGATGAGCCTGCGCGGAATGAGGTGGATATCGGCAACGCCGACTGCTTCACCCCGCACGTCGCCGGTAAAGACGATGCCATAGGCGTCCGTGTAGGTGTCCGCGATATTCATTGCGCCGCCGACCAATCCGATGCCGGACCCGATGCCGGGCAGGCTGTAAGGATAGGGGAAGAGCGCGTATCCGAAATTTTTCGTGAACTGCGGCTTGCGGCGGTCGGGGTAGATCGGATCCTGAGTTGGGCTGTCGGCTGCCCATGCAGCGGAAAAAAGCATGAAGCTTATGCAGAAAATGAATGCCAATCGCTTCACGATCATGTGCATCAGCCCTATCCCCCGGTACGTCTGAGCGAACTCTTGGTTCCGACAATCCCTGCACAACGACGCATAAGTATTGTGGAAAATGCGTCCAAAGTCAAGTCGGTTTTCGCAGATGTGGTTTTCGGCAAACGGGGACGGGGAGAGAAAAAAACCGACGCGGGGACGCGGGGACGGGGGGAATCGGAGACAGGGAGAATCGGGGACGGGGGGAAACGGTGAAGGAGCTTAATTAACCGGTCCTGTGCTTTTCAGAAAGCGCGGACTTCAGTTCATCGTAGGTGCGGGTTGTAATGATGTCCCCGTCCTGGGGGAGAAAGGCGTCACGAAAATCACTTTCATCAAAAGGGGGAGTGGTGATTTCGGGCTCAAGAACAGGGCCGCTGCACTGGATGTCGACGACGCAGCCGTCCTCGCGGTCTCGCCGCACGACAAACTCGGTGCACGGGAATTTTCTGGGGCGGTCAAATACTTCAAAAAAACGGCGGGGTTCAAAGGCAGCCAAATACAGGCCGTTCATGTGCAGAACCGACCCATCATGCAATTCGATGAAATAATGAGGTCCTTCTTCCTTGAACTCTTCAACCTGAAAAGCCCGGGTAGCTTGATAGGTCGTGGAAAGAAGCAAACCCTCCTGCTCGGGCTGCTCGCCCGGTTCAGGGGCCCGGGCAAGGCTCCAGAAGTTCGTGCCCTGCGCATTGACCAGTTTATTGGTAAGAACAAGGGAAAGACAGAAACCAATCAGGATGCCGACGCCCGTCAGCCACTCCGGCGCGCCCGGCGGAAGAAGGGCAATGAGCCCCGCGCTTATTGCGTACAGACCGAGGAGGAACGATAGGGCGGCGATAAGCAGTCTCATGGATTCTTCTCCGAAATGTCTAGCCCCGGATTTCCTTCAGCACTTTGCCCATCCGTTTCACGCCTTCCCCGATATTGCCCAGCGAAGGGCTGGAAAAGTTCATGCGCAGGGTGTTCCTGCCCGAGCCATCGGGAAAGAACTCCTGTCCCGGCACAAAGGCAACGTTCTGCTCCAGGCAGCGTTCTAGAATTTCCTTGGCGTCCCACCGCGTGGGCAGCGTCACCCACAGGAACATGCCGCCGGAAGGACGGTTCCACGCGAGCGCACTCGGGAACTCTTGTTCCATGGCAGCGATCATGGCGTCCCTGCGGCCCCGGTATGTGTCCCTGATAACATCGATGCTGGTCTGGTAATGCCCGCTTTCCAGGTACTCGTTTACGATATACTGGCCGAAGGTGTTTGTCTGGAGGTCCGAGCCTTGTTTCGCGATGACCATTTTTTTGAGCATCTCCGCATCGCCTGCCGTGTAGGCCACGCGAAATCCGGGAGCAATGGTCTTGGAAAAGGAGCTCAAGTAGATGACGTTCTTCCCTTTCGCCAGGGCAAAGAGGGAGGGCAATCGCTCGCCCTCGAAGATCAGCTCGCCGTAGGGATCGTCCTCGACGATCAGGAGATCATGCTCTATCGCCGCGGCCACGAGCGCTTTTCTTCTTTCCAGGGAATAGGTCACACCCGTGGGGTTCTGAAAGTTCGGCATGATGTACAGGAACTTCGGCCGCTCCACACGCAATTGTTTGCGAAGCGCTTCCACGTCGATGCCGTGGGAGTCCGACGGAATGGCTGCGATCCGGGCCTGGAACATCCGGAAGGCCTGGAGCGCGCCGAGATAACTGGGGTTCTCGGTAAAAACCAAGGAGTCCTTGTCGATGAACAGTTTCGAAATCAGATCCAGCGCCTGCTGGGACCCCTGGGTGATGATGACGTTGTCCGTGCTCATACCGAGTCCGTTGGCAGCGAGCTTGCTCACGAGTTTTTCCCTGAGCACGACGAGCCCTTCGGTGATCGAATACTGCAGGGCCGTGGGACCGTACTTTGACAGCACTTGCTCGCACGCAACAGCGATCTCCGCAACAGGGAAAAGTTCAGGCGCGGGCGATCCTCCCGCGAACGCGATCATCCCCGGCCGGGACATATGCTTCAGGATATCGCGGATGGCAGAGCTCTTGAGATTTGCGATTCGTTCTGCGTACATCTTATATGCTCCCGAAAAAAATTAACCCTAATAAGGAGAAAGGGGGAAAGGTAAAAAAGCGTGAAAGGGAGAAAATTCTTATGGGGAAATCAGCTTCTCCCTTTCGCCTTTCACTTCTCCGTTTCTCCCCATAAGGTTCTATCGAAAAGAGTTTATCCGCAGCAGGAGCTCCCGCTGCCGCTGCAGTCGCAGGACGGCTCGCCGCCCGTGATCATGCTGTTGATGATGGCGGCAGCGCACCCGACTCCGGCGTTCACGGAAATCGCCCCGAATTCGCAGTTCCTGGCGCAGGCCCCGCACTCCATGCAAAGGTCACGGTCAATGATTGCTGCGCGCTTGTCCTGCATTTCGAACACGCCCTGCGGGCAGACCTCGACGCATCTGCCGCAGCCCGCGCACTTGTCCGCAGCATACGAAAGGGTGGTGACATTCGCGAGATATTTCATAGGAGCCCCCATTCTTTTACCTTGAGCACGATCAAAAGCACCAGCGATATGCTTGCGGCGCCGATATAGATTGGAATGCCGATCTTCAGCTCTTTTTTTACACCGGACATGCCGGTGAATGTCGTCGAACCCGTAAACTGGAGCGCGATGTACGAGCTCATGACGGGAAAGAAAAGATACGATACGATCATTGCTATGGTATCACCCGGCGCGGGCAGATGCAAGAGCTGATGGACGGCGAAGACGGCAAGCAGGCCGATGAGCCATCCCTTGATTGCGAAAGAGCGGAAGGGTATAAAGGGGAGCAACGCAGGCGTTACGAACGCGCCCCCGAGAACGGATGCGAGGCTCAGGATCAGATAGGGAAGTCCGCCGAACCAGGCCTGTTTGAACAGGACGCCCTGGGGCTCAAGCCCGAAAAAAAGCAGGATGCCCGCGGCCAGCCAGGGGAATTTTTTCATGGCCGGGTTGATCTCCATGGGCGTAAGGACCAGGCGGTCGAGCATCGGGAACGTGATGGTGCGCATTTCAATCGTCTTCTTGTATCCCGCCTGGACGTATGCGGGAATGTCCTTTGCCTGCACGGGGCCGAAGGAAATACGAAAGCCGGTCCGTTTCTGCACTTCCGCAGCGTTGACGCCGACCGCGCCGAGCTGGGGCAGGATCAGCCTGCGGTGGCTGACCACGGCATCGAGCTTTGTTGTTACGATCCGGTTGACGAGTTCATCGGCGCCGAAGGTCCCTTTTCCGGCCGCGCACCAGACATTGATGCTTTTCGTGTCGAGGACGAGAATCCAGGCCTGCATCCCTTTCAGTTCCCGCCGAAGCATGTCGAAGGTCAGTTTATAGTTCGCGGTCACGAACACATCGGAATCCTTCGTTGGGTCGCCCACGGCATAGAGCCCCGGCGATACGGCATAGTTCATGCGGAACGCGCCGCTTCTGCTCTTGATCATGCCCCAGTAATCAGGCCGCGACCAGTCCGAGGACAGGCGGAACACGCTTCCCACGGGCGTATTAACCGTGCCTGCTGTCCACGGCGGGGCGACTTTCTTTACGAATTGCAGAGTCTGTATTTGCATGAGCATCTCCTTGTGCTGCATCAGTGTTACAGGATGTCCTTCTTTGTCGTTGTCATGCACCTTTTACAAGGGCGCTGATTTCCCCGCCGAACATTTCCACGATCCTCTTTGCCAGTGCAGGCAGCGAGGGGTCCCGAGCTCCCATCAAAAGAACGCAATCTTCTGGTGTCGCGTCAATCTTTAGTCTGGCAAGCAGTTCATCACGGTCGCGTACCGCTTGCGCATTGAATGCTACGGGACCGAGGCCGCCTATGATGTCTTCCGAGGAAATATCTTTTTGGGCCGTGCCGCCGGCATAATAGATTGGCAAAAGATAGAGCGAGTCATTTTTTTGGAAAGCAATCCGGAAGGTTTTTATGTATTCCTCTTTTAAAAACCGAGTCGGACCGAACCCGTGCGGCTGGTAAACGGCAATAATGCGCCGGGAAAGGCCGCGGCTCGCGCGCACAACGGCCGCGATCTTTGCCGGATTATGGGCAAAGTCGTCGATCACAGACACGTTCTGCTTTGTCCTGGTCACGGAAAAACGCCTGGCCACACCCTCATAATTTTTTACCGCATCAACAAGCGCTGCCCCCTCGCATTCGAAATGCTCGCACACGCACAGCGCCGCGGCCAGGTTCTCAAGATTATGGTCCCCGGGAAGCGGAAGGTGGTATTCCGCGCTGTTCCGGAAGAGCTTGACAGAAGCAGGCAAAAGCTTTTCCTGGTCAGGCCGCCACGAGCCGGTGCCATTTCTGCCGAAACGCACAGTTGCAGGGAGTGAGAGAAGGATCGGATCGTCGGCGTTCGAGGCTGTCCAGGAGGATTGTGCAACAAGTGTTTTGAAAAGCGCTGTGATTTCGTCAGTGCTTTTATGGTCTTTCGAAACATTCAGGATGACTGCTGCCTCCGGGTGGTACTTAACGAGCGATCCGTCGCTTTCGTCAGCCTCCACAACCAGAAGATCGGAGCCGCCGCTATAGGCATTGCCGATCATGCCCTGTTTTTCGAGCCTGCGCAGTCCCGCACCGCTGATGAGCGAGGGCGATTTCCCGCATGCGGTCAGGAATTCGAAGATCATCGCGGTCACTGTCGATTTTCCGCTCGTGCCGGCAACTGCGATCGTTCTTTTCGATGCGATAATGGCAGCGAGCAGATCGGATCGATGGACAATGGGAAGGCTGCGGCTTTTGGCAGCAGCGATGTCGGGATTTGATTCTTCGATTGCCGTTGAAACGCAGACTACGTCAGTTTCTTCAGTTACGCCTGAACCGTCCTGCGGAACGACAGCACAACCGAGCCCTTCGAGCGATTTACGGACAAAGGCGGTGTCCTCGCTTGCAAGCAAACGATCGGAGCCCGAGACCGCGATCCCCTGGAAGCGCAAGTATTGGGCAAGCGCGCTCATGCCGCTGCCGAAAATACCGGTAAAATGAACGCTGCGGCACTGGCGATTGTCGATCGCGACGGCCGGAGGATCGATGTACACGACCGTACCTTCCTTCACAATGTCGAACAGCCGTATGACGTCGTGATTTCGAAGGACCACGCACCCATGCGACAGGGGCCTGCCGATCAGGTCTTCCCTGCCCGTGCCGTGGATATAGATGTAGCGCTCGTACGAATCAATCCCCGCGCCTTTATTGATCCCTTCCTCAAGGCCTTCGAGCCGCAGAATGCGGGTCAGGATCAAATTATCTCCGTTCTGTTTATGGTCCCAGTCTTCGCCCGTATCCTCGCGGTCACGGAAAATGCGTCCAGGAGGCGCGCCTGCGCCATATTTCTCATTGATCCGATGCAGACCGGGCGGAGTTTTAAGGGAGTTCTCCCGATGGCCGTTGCCGAAACGGGAGGTGGAGGCGGCATATTGCTTGACAACGGTGTCTTTTACGCAGACAAGGAGCTTTTGCGTCTCTACGGACACTACGAGGAAAAGCTCTTGCGGGTCGTGAAGGGAGGGCTCTACTTTTTTATAGATGCGACGTAAACGAGCTGATTCCATAGCCTGTTATTTTAACCTGTTTCACCGCACACGTCTATAGAGGAGAATAAAAAGTCGGACACTCTATCTTCTCGTCTCGTCATCCCGGGCTTGACCCGGAATCCAGGAATTTCCGCTTGGTTGGTTTTGGCTTGCAGAACTGGACCACAAATTAATGATGTGGTTCAATCAGCATGATTGAATCAGCGAATGCCGCCAGCGAGCAGGTGGTCGGCTGCAGCGAATTGTTGGGCGGCCCCATTTCCTCAGTCTCCAATCGAGCGAATGACTTTCGCCGGATTTCCCCCGACGAGCGCGTTGGGAGGGACGTCCCTGGTGACGACTGAGCCGGCTGCAACGACCGAGTTCTCGCCCACTGTTACGCCACCGATGATAGTTGCGTTGGCTGCAATCCATACGTTTCTTTCAATCACGATTGGCTTTGCGACTACGAAGGCGCTCCGCTGAGAAGGTTCGATGGGATGACCGGACGTGATGATGCTCACGTTCGGCCCGATCATCACATCGTCGGCAATATCGAGCCCGCCAAGGTCATAAAAAGTGCAGTTTTGATTGACAAAAACATTGCGCCCGACACTGATATCGGTCCCGCCGGTTGTGTAGAATGGTGGGACTAATAAAAAGCTGTCGTCCACCTTCTTGCCGATGAGATCGCTGAACAAAGCTCGGACTTCAGCCGCATCGTTGAACGTCAAACGGTTGAGATTGGCGGTGATCGCCATAGCTCGTTTGATGTTTGCCAACATGGCCGCTGATTCCGGCGTTCCCCTGGGAATTACCTTGGTTCGATCGTCATTCGCCATTCGTTATTTTCCTCTGCCTGCAGTCGAGCAAGCGCTCTCCACACGATGGTTTCGCCGAGATTTCGCTACCGCCCAACGCGGCGGGTCACGCGCCGCTAGGCGAGTCGATGTGGACCGGTATGTTGTTCATCGATTGTTGTATGCTAGGTATCAACGTCACCTATAAGGCTCGCGTAGCTTCACCTTACCCTCGACTAACAACTCGCATATTTCGGCTTGGCAGATTCATTAGCAGATTCATTAGGGTCAAGTCTTTCTCGTTGCATTTTCGTCTTCCAAAACACAGAACTGGGTACATTGCAAGATGAAAGACTTGACCCTATAGGTTCCCTCAAGATTAAGTGACTTGCAGGGCATACAGCCACACCTGACTTGACGGCGTTACTCAGAAGCTTATAGATTTCAGGGTGAAGTGGATGCTGCGGTTTTCCTCGTATTACATCGCGGCAATATATCCAGTATTTCTGGTCAAGATAAATTCGCCGCTTCTTTAGCACTTGATCGCCGATGGCAACATGCTGCGATCGTATATAGATATCCGGATCTATTTCGGGATGCTGAAGATGGAATGATAGAGTATTAAATTGGGGATCAAGCTTCTCAAACCATTCCTGCTGCCTATATGTAGTGTTTTGATCCATTTATTAAAAGACGTTTAAATGACAATACCAGCTTTATGCGTAAGCAAATTAATTACCTTAGCAACAGAGTCATCTTCAATTTTTAATGAGTCTTCTGATTCTGCTGCAAATCGTACAAGTCGAACAGACCTGTTTTTCCATCTAAACAAGAGTTTCCCTAGATTCTTCCAGCCGTGTTCTTGAAGATTGCCAACTATGGCACGTCGGAGAGAATTGGTTACGATATCAGCAAGCTGAAGCCCCTCCACTTCTGCCGAGTCTTTCAATGTAAACGATTCTTTAAGAATAAGTTTAAGATCAGTCGTTTCGATATTCGTTTTTTCGCGAAGGCCAGGTGACTGCTCTGGTAAGTGCTCGGGCCATTTTTCTATAGTTCCAAAAAACCTCTTGCAATATTCATAATTACCACCTTCGACACACACAATTTTATTTTCAAACTCATTTGCAAATTGTCTCCCATGAATGAAAGGAGTTAGAAGTCTCAACCAGAGATCCTCATAAGTTGTTTTTTCTTGTCCTTTACGATCAACAACCCAACGAAATTTCCCCAATTCGGCTGGCGAGTTAAGAGCAAAATATATCATGCTATCATGAAGCTGCGCGTTAACCACTTCGGTCATGACGCAAAACTGAAGAAACAGCTGATCGGATAAAGATCGCATTTTATCGCCGGCGTTTTTCAATTCTTGAACGACATTTGGATGGTGTTTATCTGTGATGTTTGCTAGAAGCCTTCTAGACTGTTCATTTTTAAACCACGCAATAGACTCAGGAGGATGATGAAGCAAATCTACTACACAAGCGTGGAACTTGGCCTCATTAGTAATTAATAGGTTGATTATCTGATTTACTTGGCCTTCATCAAGGTCACGACCTTTGACCTCATGGCCCAACATGCCCCATTTACGTCGGAGTGTTTTGAAACTCTTTAAAACCGCGCCATGTCGTCGTTCAGGTATAGTCAATGCGCCAGCGCAGGCATACGAATGTTTTTTTTCTTTTGGATAGGAAAAACTGCCTGACTCATCGATATAAATAAACATATAAATTTAACGCCCACAACAGGGGCGCAAAACGCGTTAGCGTTTTGTGTTCCTGTGCCTGTAATTGTTAGCCGCGGATTCCACCCATTGCCGGATATCATTAATATCTTTTAAATCCATTCCCCATTCTGTGGTGTTCGTTGCTTTTGCAAAGGAACGGGCGTCAGGTGTAAACCGAGACGTCGTTGCTAATATGGCCTTATTTGCACCCTCTTGCATTTGAGCTCCATAAAGAGCCCGAACGAATTGGACGCCAATTGGCGTTGTTAGGGCATAGCGCTTACATTCGATAAGGTATTTTGACTTTATACCTAGATCTGATCTTATTGCGATAATATCCCTTCCGCCATCACGAGTTTGTTTTGTGAGTTCCACCATAAATCCATGAAGAGAGAATATATGTGCTATTAGTTCTTCAAACCTCCGTGGGTCAATCTTGTAGAGGATATCGGGCTTCTTTTTGACCTCATAAAGAAGTTCGGAAACACCTGAGCACAGATTTGTGATGATTTTCTTTTCTTCGGGGAGATATAGAAGCGATCCTTCATCGAATGAATAGAATTCGTCCTCAAAATGAAGGTCGATATCTGAAAATCCACGAATTATCTTTGCACCTTTAGCATTTGTTTCGTTGTAGTTTGGGGCGCCAATTGGATACTCTGATGCTTCGTAACTAACCTCTATAGGGTTATGACATTTGGGGCAGTCTATTTCCACATCTCCGCTGTAGAAAATCTCTGGCCCCATCTGTCGCTCGTCTTCGTCAACCTGCTGTACGTCTAGATCATCTGCATCGATATGGAATGAATGCCCACATTTCTGGCACTCGATCTGTGCTGTTCCTGATAAAGATGCCATGCGACGACTCCTTTTTAAGTGGATAACGAGTCTGTAGAATAAGTACCTTTCAAAACACAAACGCACCAGGCTTCGTTTAACGCGATTAAACTTCTGTGATGTCGCTCGACGTTAACCAAGTGATGGAAAGTCCGCCATTCGGGCTCAGAATAGTCACCACCACTATTCTTATTAGCATCAGTGAAATTACGTCGCTGCCTTGAAGGGCCTAAAATGTGCCCTTTTAGGGGTTTTTCTACAGGCTCAACGCCCGAGGGGGGATAGGAAAGCATGGATTTTCAATGTTTACCAGTTTAGCAATGAACATGCCATCGTGATATCAGAATGACTAAATGCCTGAATTTAAGAGATGTAACGTGATAGACGAAACAACTTTATTCTGATCTTAAAAGGAAGTCAATCAGGGATTCCCTATTTTTTTTTGATTTCCCTGATGTACGAAGACCGGCTAGGGGTTGGTATCCTGACGCGTTGAGAGAAAATAAAAAAAGATCAGTGCAGCCACATACGCACTCAGGCCGAGCGTCTCGATCTGGAACACGGAAGAATTAATATCTGGAGACAGCGCATGAAAATCCGTGCTGCTGTTAATCACGTTCAGGCCGAAGATCGCGCCGATGCCTGCGATGAGGATCGCTTTGACCGCATCCCGATTTTTCACCGGATCAAGAGAAGCGGCAAAGAGAAAAGCCGACCAGCCGAACGATAAAAAAGAGATGATCTTGTCCTGGTATCCATAGGAAGGAACGTCGAAATAGACGAACAACAGCGGCACCTTGGTCCCGAGCATATGTGCGATGGCAACTGCCAGAAAGTAGAGGGCGCCGATCAGTAACAGCCATTTAAGTATCGCGGTGTTCTTGTTCATAGCATCCAGGCCTTTCTTTGAAATGCGTTCTCCAGCTAACACCGGTTACGTCATTGCGAGGAGCGGTTTTAGCGACGCGGCAATCTCGGACTTGTTGCCATATTGAACTTGCTTCGCTCCGCACCCTGCACTCGCGCCAAGCACTCGTAGGCGCTGGGCACAGGCTCGCAAAGACAGCTTGCTAAGTGTTTAAGACCAGGACTTGAAGGTTTTCTTGGCGTCTTTGCGCCTTTGCGCGAGACGCTTTTATTTCGACTTTGGTTTCCTCACGGCGGGCACTGGGCGCAGACCGAGGTGAACAGCGCGGTGCTCAAGTACCGGTCCCCACGGTCGGGCAAAATCACGACGATGGTCCCGTCACTCATCTCTTTTGCTTTTTTGATTGCAGCCCACATGGCCGCGCCGCTGCTCATGCCAACGAACAGGCCCTCTTCGAGCGCCAGCCTGCGCGTGGTCGTGAACGCATCGTCATCCATGACGTTCCACTTTTCGTCAAGCGCTTTGGGGTTGAAGATCTTCGGAACGATCGCCTCGGTCATGTTCTTGAGGCCCTGGATCTTGTGCCCGAGGTTCGGCTCCACGCCCAGGACCGTGATCGAGCTGTTGTACTCCTTCAGCCTTTTGCCTGCGCCCATGAGCGTGCCGCTGGTGCCCATGCCCGCCACAAAGACCGACACCTCGCCTTTGGTCTGTTCGTAAATCTCTTTTCCCGTTGTCTCGTAATGGGCCTTGATGTTCGCCGGGTTGTCGAACTGGTTCGGCATGAAGTAGCCGTTTTTGTGCTCGTCGTAGATCTTGTGCGCCAGCCGGATCGCGCCGTCGGTCCCTTCCTTGCCCGGACTTAAGATGAGCTCGGCGCCGAAGGCCTCGAGGATTTTCCTCCGCTCCATGCTCACGCACTCGGGCATCACGAGCTTGACCTTGTATCCTTTTGCCGTGCCGACCATGGCAAGCCCGATGCCGGTGTTTCCCGACGTTGCTTCGAGGATGGTCGAGCCGTTAGAAAGCCTGCCTTCCTCTTCTGCGGCCTTCACCATGTACCAGGCGATCCGGTCCTTTACGGACCCGCCGGGATTGTTCCCTTCGAGTTTGGCAAAGAGCCTCACCTTCGGGTTGGGGTTGATCCTGTCCAGCCGCGCGAGCGGCGTGTTGCCGATGCAATCAAGAATGCTCATCCGTTGTTACTCCGCTTTCATTAAGATATGATGGTTTCGTAAAGTCTATTTTTGCCACAGAGGCCACCGAGGACTCAGAGAAGCCATTTTATTTATGAAAATTTTACTCTGTGTTCTCTGTGTGCCTACCGTTACGAACCTTCATTTGTGGCAAATCCTGATTTCTTACGGTTTCATCAGCTGCAATCAGGAAAATCAATACCACTGCCTCAGAACTTCATTTCGCTCGACAACGTGCGGAAAGGTCATCGGCTTCAGTTGCAGGGTCCGGTCCTGGCCGTGAAAGAGATCAATTTCATAGGGCTGGCCGAGCGTGTTCGCAAAATAGTGCCAGGTGAACAGCTCGGCGAAATCCTCTGCCCAGTTTTGACTGCCGTATAATGACGGGAAAGGGGTTTCCGCGAGCCGTTGGTAAATCTTGTGTGCGTCCGAGATCTTTATGCGAGGACCGCCCTGCAATCCGTAAAAAACGATGTTTTTGTGCTGCTCGAACTCAAACTGCGGGGCAGGCGTTGAAAAGTCTTTCCACACACTTCGGGTGAGCGCGGTCGACGAGGGGACGGCGGTTTTGGCGATGTATGTCATGTCTTTTTCAACGTACGGCGTCCGGTGGTCCACATAATCCACGAGATGAGCGGACTCGTGCAGGAGCGCATACAGGAAGCCCTGGTACTGCGTGCCGCAATTCACCTTGATCCGGACTGACGGGTCGTCCTTGATGAAACAGGAGTTCTCCCGAATGGTCATCCAGGTCGAGATGTCCGTTTTCAACGAGTCCGGATTGAACACCATGATTGCGAAAAGATCGCCCCTTTCATCCAGGACGTAATCGGTCAAGCCGCTCCCCATGAAATTATTCACGAAGTAGATCGCGATGAGGCGGCTCTTCAGAAGTTCCTGGTGGGACTTCGGCAAAAGCGTGAGATACTTTTCGATCAGCGCCAGTTCCTCCGGAGTCGGGGCGTACGATGAATAGCCGTCGACAAGGTCCATGCGCCTCAAGGCATTGAGCAGAAATTCCGGCGCAGGTTTCACCCGCGCGATGAGCGGTGCGGCGCTGTCGAATTTGTAGGAACGCAGGTTCTTTGAAGGGATTTTTGCGGTGGTATCGAGAAAGCGCTTCTCCGGCGTAGCGCACGAGAGGAGTGTGAGCAAGACAGAGAAAAGAAATATGAGTTTACGGAGAGTTGTTTGTCCGGGTCATTTTCCATACCCTGGGTAACGGCACTCGTTGTGCCGCGATCCTTTTATGCTCAAAGGCCGCATGAGCGAAAGCGAGCGTCTCAGTCTATGATTTTCTGAAAAGCTTGTCAATGAAAGACTGGCAGCGTGGCAAGCCAAAGTAGAAATGTCCGGTTTTTAAGGAGTAGCAATAGGCTGATCCCGCCCCAAGCACGGGAGGAAACGCACGGTGTCGATATGTTTATAATTATAACTTGAGATAAAAATCGGGGAGAAGTGAATAGTACCTTGCTATTAAGTCGGAGTTAAGATAACCTACATTCACACAGCACCTCCATTTTGCTTTTTGTACAATCCTCACCATGTAAGCATCTGCATTTTACTGATTCAATAAAATATTTTATCCCCGGGAATCGCGAGAGAGGCATCTGACAAGCTGGCGGAGAATTTTCAGAAACTTTGCAGCATACCCTTAAAATACCCTGGTATGGCGATTCACATCTTTTTCTTAGCGGTCTATTGTGCATTACTCGCGGTGTTATTTCAGGTTTTTTTGAAAAGAAAAACACTTCCCCTCTGCTAACGCCGGTGGCTATGAATCCCGCGACTTGCAAGCCCCCGGCTCCTGCCGGAGGAGGCTCTACTTAAAGGAGGTCCACATGAGAACAACACGCAATATGAAGTTCAGTTTTTTGGCAGCCGCAGCGCTTGCTCTGATGGTTTCGCTCACGCTGGTCAACTGCAGCGGAGGCGGGGGAGGCAGCACTCCGGCCCCAGTTGCTTCGGCGGCCGTGTACCCGCGCTTCGCCTATGTGGCGAACAGCGCGGACAACACCATTTACATCTACACGGTAAATGCGGCAACGGGCCAATTGGGAAATGCGGGATATGCGGTTACG
>JAJXTW010000092.1 GCA_021783455.1 Nitrospirota bacterium
TTGCCGTCGGCGACGCAGCTGGTCTTCAGCTGCGTCTTGAGATCACGGCAGGCCATGAGGGGACGCTTGCGGCCGAGAACGCGCTATCCGGATCGCGGAAGGGAATCGATTATGACATTGTGCCCTATACGATCTTCACCGATCCCCAGCTTGCCGGGGTCGGCCTTACGGAAGAAGAACAGATGAAGCGATTCGGCACATGCATGTGCCGTACCGTCCCCTTTGCGGACGTTCCGAAAGCGATCATCACGAAACGCACCGAAGGCCTGATCAAGATGGCGATCCACCCGGAAACAAAACAGATCACCGGCGTTCATATTCTGGCCCCGCACGCGGGCGAACTCGTGGCCCAGGCGATGATGCTCGTTAAGAACAGGAACACCATTGATGACGTGGCGGAGAGTCTCCCCATGTTCCCGACGCTTTCGGAGGCAATCAAGCTCGCGGCCCTGTCGTTCACGAAGGATATATCAAAGTTGAGTTGCTGCATTTAAGGCGCATCTCTGAAAGGAGAAATAAAATGAAAACAGCATTGTGGATACCTTCTCTTGCAGGTTTCTTCTCTTTTGCCGCCGTTGCCGAGGCTCAGTCACAGACCCAGGGCTACGGCCCCTGGCCGGGCATGATGGGCTGGGGCTGCGGCATGGGATGGCCCTGGCCCATGATGTTCATATTCTGGATCGTTGTTATCGTCGGGATCGTTTATTTTGTGCGGTCGTCAGCTGCCGGAAGAGGGCGCGGGTCCGAAGAATCTGCCTTGGACATCCTCAAGAAACGATATGCCAGAGGGGAGATCAGCAAGGATGAGTTCGAGAGGATGAAGAAGGATATTTCATAAATAGAGAATCGTAAGGGAGGAATTAGTGAAGATCGATTGTTATATCTCGCAGGGTTGCGGTTCCGAGGAAGCGTTAAAGGAGAACATCGACCGCGCTCTTGCGGCTGAAAAGATTCAAGCGGAAGTACGCATTCACCGGATCGGCGACGAGAAGGCGGCGGAGTTGAGGCTCAGCGGATCGCCGTCCGTGTTCATAAACGGCAAGGAATTGCAGCCGTCGGGCACCATCGGGTTTTCCTGAAGGATGTTCACGGACGAGTCGGGCAGACTCGGGAATGTGCCGTCAGTGGATACGCTGCGCAAGGCGATGAATGAACCGACTTGCTGCGGTGCTGTCACGCCCGCTTTCGGCAAGATCACTGTGAAGAGCCTCATGGATCAGATCGGCGCAACGGTGCGGGGAAGACTGGCAGAGGCCAACCTGACTCAATCGGAGAACGAGGCGAGAAAATTCATTCTGAAAGAGTTCGCCAGGACGGGCAAGCCGCCTGCCGAGAAAGCGATAGTCGAGGCAATGAAGCTGCCGTCAGTCGAGGCGGTTCACAAGTTCATCGAAAGACTGCATAAGGCGGACATCCTGACGATGGAAGGCGGAGAGATCATATCGGCCTATCCTTTCTCAGCAAGAAAGACCCGTCATAAAGTAGCGTTCCCCGACGGACATGAGATATATTCGCTCTGCGCAACAGACGCGCTGGGGATTCATTTCATGCTCGGAGAGAATATCGTTGTCCGGTCGCGCTGCCCGGAGTGCGAAGGAGAAATGAAGATCGAAGTAAAGGACGGCAAAATCGCCTCCTGCGTTCCGGAAGGCGTGGTTGAATCCGTCAGCAGCGGGGACCACTGCGGATGCACGGCAAAGACCTTTTGCCCGTTCATGAACTTTTTCTGCTCGAAGGAGCATCTTGAGAAATGGCGAGAAAAGAATCCCGCTTCCGCCCAAGGCGAAATGTACCAGCTTCAGCAGGTGCTTGAACACGGAAAATATACTTTCGGCGATTTTCTGAAATAGAATTGTGGAGGTCAAAATGAACAAGAAGACGAACATGATTGTCTGCGTAGCATCCGCTGTATTGCTGGTATTGTCTCTGCATGCCGCAGTCTATGCCTGCCAGGTCGATGATTACCTTATTGCAAAAGAGAATACTCTTGCTGCGGCCACTCCTGATGCGCTGAATGCCGCTGTCGCCTCTGTTCAGGCCGACCAGGCAAAGCTTAGCGAACTCCTCCGGGCAGGGACGATCATACAGATTAAGGAGGGGACCAAAGTGCAAGTGAAGGAACGGTCGTTTGATTGGAAGATGCTGAAAATTGTACTGCCTGATGGAACCGCGTCGTACTGGGTAAAGGATGGAGCACTTAAACAGATAGACTGCAAGTAGCTTCCTCTTCATTATTGAACCGAAGGGCATGGGGATTTTGCTCTCCATGTTCTTCGGTCGCACCCTTCCGAAATATATTCATCACACCTCAATAGGCAACTCCCAAACCACAAGCGGAACGCGAAGCGCGTAGAGACCTGCTCGAAAGCAACGGCCTCGTCTGCGACTTCTCATGCCTCTCAGAAGCGCATCGCTCGCGCCAGGGTGCGACGCTCTGTCACTCGCTCTGCATCTCGAAAGGTAGGCGGGTCTTGTGATACCGGCCCGGCATGATGAGCCTCGGTGTATCGCAGCCCGATGATCTAACCCAACCCCTGCGACCTCTTGCTGGTTGAAGGCCGCAGGGGTTTCGGGTTTCTTCTCTTTGAAAGGAGGTGGGTCTTGAGCCGGAATTAATCTCAAGTGCAAATAGGAGGTAGCAAATGAACAAGCAGCAGGTAGAAGGGTGGGGCGTGATTCACATGTATACGCGTGAGCAGGCGATTGCGGACGGTCAACTGGTAGACGTGAGCGAGACTCCGGAGGCGAAAGAGGCGGGATTCCACGCGCTCGTGCAGGCGCCGGAGCTTCTTTCCGGCTGGCAAGACTACAACGGGTGTCTGTGGGATACGCTGTTCCTGGCTGCTGTCGCTCTCAAGCGGGCAGGAGAGAAGCACCTCGTCCCGTTCGAGGTGATCTACCAGACCGATCCGCGCCGGTCCGCCACGGTCACGCTCTGGCTCTGCTTCTCGGAGTTCGAGGGCTTTACAATCCTGCTGTCAGAAGAATACTAGTTTTATGTTGTCATAAGAGCCTCGGAATATTTCGAGGCTTCTGATAATGCTCCTCTTGTGAGTATACCAGGTCCCTTTGAGATGTTGATTTAATCAGTGCGCGGGTTGACATGGCCGAAATACCTACTATATTTATACTAACGAATCGAGGCTCCCCAAAATGCACTAACCTGCGAGTCAAAACTTCTGTCCTTCATACCTATATAAGTATAAGGAGGGGAAAATGAACGGATCTGTTATTGCCAAAGACCCTGGCAGCACCTTCCGGTTTGACCCTTTAATCGAGATCGGGAAAAGGCTCCTCCGCAGAGAGATGGCGCACTTGGGCGACCCTCCTGTCACCATGGTCATGGGGAACGGCAGCACGATCTATTCGTCAAAGGGGAAATCGGTCGGTACGATTATTTTCCGCGATCAGAAAACACTGATGCGATTTCTTGTCCACCCCGAACTTCACTTCGGCGATGCTTACACCGAGGGGAACATCGACGTAGAAGGGGATCTGGTCGAGGTCCTGGCCTCAATATTCAAGAGCATGCTGACGGCGTCCCGGGGAGGTCTGGTCGACGCCTACAGAGCAAAGATCATCAGCCGGCCCCGGTTGAACACGTTGAGCGGATCGAGAGACAACATTCACGATCACTACGATATCGGCAATGATTTTTACCGGCTTTGGCTCGATGAACGAATGCAGTATACGTGCGCCTATTTTCCGGCGCCCTCTGTTACGCTGGAAGCGGCCCAGATCGCCAAGATGGACCATGTGTGCAAAAAGCTGATGCTCAAGCCCGGTGAAACGGTTGTGGAAGCGGGGTGCGGATGGGGGACCCTGGCGCTCCACATGGCCAGGCATTACGGGGTCAAGGTAAAAGCCTATAATATCTCTCATCAGCAGGTGATCAGCGCCCGTGCACAAGCGAAAGCGGAAGGGCTGGGCAACGCGGTGGAATATATCGAGGATGATTACCGGAACATGTCGGGCAGTTTCGATGCCTTCGTGTCGATCGGGATGCTGGAACACGTGGGCGCTCAGTATTACCGGGAGCTCGGCCAGGTCATACGACGCTCTTTGACGGAGAACGGGAGAGGGCTCATCCACTCCATAGGACGGAACAGGGCGGAACCCATGAACCCCTGGATCGAACAGCGTATATTCCCCGGCGCCTACCCGCCTACTCTGCGGGAGATGATGGAGATATTCGAGCCTTCCGGGTTTTCCATCCTCGATGTTGAAAACCTCCGTCTGCATTACGCGAAAACGCTGGAGCACTGGCTGGAGAGGTTTGAACAAACGAAGGACCGGATAGGCGCGATGTTCGATCATAAGTTCATACGGTTGTGGCGGCTCTATCTCGCCGGATCCGTTGCGTCCTTTACTGCTGGAAATCTTCCGCTCTTCCAGGTGGTCTTTGCACATCCGGACAACAACGATCTTCCCTGGACAAGGGCCCATCTGTATACAGAGGCGCGCAGGGAGGAGAAGCATGGACTCCTGTGACGTTCTCATCGTCGGCGGCGGCCCCGCGGGCTCCACGCTCGCCTGGAAACTGAAAAACCGGGGCCTGGACGTATTGGTCCTCGATAGAAGCACGTTCCCGCGAGACAAGGTCTGCGCAGGCTGGATCACGCCTGCAACCACAGACCTCCTGCAGCTGGACAAGGACGAGTATTCCCAAGAACGGGTGTTGCAGCACATCAGCGGGTTCAGGACCAGTATGATCGGGGGAGCCGAGGTCGTCACCCGGTATGGAAGCACGGTCAGCTACGGCATCCGCCGCTCTGAATTTGATCACTACCTTCTTCAGCGCAGCAGGGCTTGTCTGCGGCTTGGAGAGCCCCTTAAGACCATGGTCCGGGAAAAAGGCGTCTGGATCGTCAATGATGACGTGAAGACCCCGTTGGTGATCGGCGCTGGAGGTCATTTCTGCCCCGTTTCAAGATTTCTCAGGATGAACCGGGAGCGAAACGAATCAGCAGTGATCGCCCAGGAAGTAGAATTTGAGATGGATGAGTCGGAGCAGCGCGATTGCCGCGTGGCGGGAGACACTCCCGAGCTTTTCTTTTGCGAAGACCTGAAGGGGTATGGATGGTGTGTCAGAAAGGGGAATTTTCTTAATATCGGACTGGGCCGTGAAGATAACGTTAACGCCGCGGAACAGGTGAGGTCCTTCTTCGATTATCTGAGAGAACGGGAGAGGATCCCGCTGAATACTCCGGCTCATTTCAGGGGACATGCCTACCAGCTGTACAAAGGCGCGTCTCAAAACCTGGTTGCTGACAACGTGATGCTGATCGGAGATGCAGCCGGGCTGGCTTATCCGAAAAGCGGGGAAGGGATCCGGTCTGCGGTAGAGTCCGCTTTGATGGCGGCAGATGTCGTTCTCTCCGCTTCCGGAGAGTATCAACGGAGCAGGCTTTTAGACTATCCGTCCCTTTTAGCCCGCCGCTTCGGCAAAGGCGGCGCCGCTCCCGGGATATTGCCTCAGGCAATGAGACGTTTCATGGGCCGGAGGCTCATGGAAAGCAGCTGGTTTTCGCGGCATGTATTGCTTGATAGATGGTTTCTGAATATTCACCAGCCTGCGTTAGGCTAATGCCTGAATCCCGCGACTTGCAATTCCCCGGCTCCTGCCGAAGGGGGCTCCACGTTAGTTGAAAAGACAAATAGTATGGCTATCCTGATTTTCCCCCCATCCGCATTGGTCATTATCAATATCAATCGATATGCTGCAAATGTTACATTTCTGTTAAATCTTTTGGCTCCCCTTGAATTCTTCTGAAGATAAATGTTATAACTACGCTATGGAAAATAAAATATTGATCGTTGATGACGAACCGGATATCGTTGACCTCATTTCCTACAACCTGAAAAAAGACGGGTTCCGGGTCACGACGGCATCGGACGGCGAAGAGGCCCTCAACAAGATTAGAAAGGGAAAATTTGATCTCGTCGTTCTCGATCTGATGCTGCCCGGCATTCAGGGCGTGGAACTTTGCCGCATCATCAGGAATGATCCTAAAACAGCCGGAACGCCCATCATCATGCTTACCGCCAAAGGGGAGGAAGTGGACAAGGTCGTGGGACTGGAAAGCGGCGCCGATGACTATATGACCAAACCGTTCAGCGCCAAGGAACTCATTGCGCGCGTTAAGGCGGTATTACGGAGAACGGGAGAAAAAGCGGCCACGGAAAAGATCATCCGCATCGGCAAGCTCGTGATCAACAAGGAAACCTTCGGCGTCACGAAAGGCAACACTCCCCTGGAGCTGAGCGCGACGGAGTTCAAGCTGCTCCTGTACCTTGTTGAGCGGAGGGGCAGGGTCTTCAGCCGCGAACAATTGGTCGATGCGGTATGGAGGGGCGAAGCATTTATTGAGCCCCGGACCGTCGACGTCCACATCCGGAGACTCCGGACGCAGATCGAGGACGATCCTGCAAATCCTGCGTACCTCAAGACCCGCAGGGGAGTGGGGTACTACGTGGACGTCAACTCATGAAGCGGCGTATCTTTGGACGGTTTTTTTTCCTTTATGTCCTGATTATCCTGGCAGCGGTTCTATTCAGCGAGCTCTCCATCACCGCTGCCGTGAGAAACAATTACCTGAACGACATCAGAAAAAACCTCTTTTCACAGGCGACGCTCATCTCGGACGTGGTCTCGTTTGCAACCCCCTCCTCTCTTGACAGCCTTTGCAAACAATTCAAAGAACAGACCGGCTACCGCGTCACGGTGATCTCCCTCGACGGAAGGGTCCTCGGAGATTCGGACAAGGACTCGTCCACCATGGAAAACCACCGGGGACGACCCGAGATCGAGCAGGCGCTCTCAAGCGGAGGCGGAATGTCGATGCGGCACAGCGCCACCCTGAACGACGAGCTGCTGTACGTGGCGACCCGGGTCGTGCGGGGCGGCAGGCCCGTGGGTTTTGTCCGGCTCAGCGAACAGCTCAGGGCCGTTGATGCTGCGGTCAATTCGCTCCGCTTAAAGATCTTTGCCGTGGTCGCCGCAATTCTGCTTGCTACGGGATTGTTCTCGATCGGCCAGATGGAGCGCATCCGCAGGCTGACCGGGCAGATCGTGACCTTTTCCCGGTCCCTTGCGCGCGGGGCGGTCGGCAGCAAGCTCTACCTGGAACAGGCCGGTGAATTCGATGAAATTGCTGAAAGTCTGAATACCATGTCGATGGAACTGCAAAACAGCATTGCCGCGAACGAGGAAGAACGAAAGCGGCTGACTGTGATCCTGCGAAGCATCCCGGACGCGCTCATGATCCTCGACTCCCAGGGGTCGATCCAGCTTTCGAGCTCCGCCACGCGGAACTATTTCGGAGACGCCCCCCTCAAAGGAAAGCAGATCTTCGAAGTCATCAGAAACCCCTCGTTTCTGTCTCTCATGGAGGAAGCGCGCAAGAACCTCACATCGGGCGTCAGCGAGCTACGTCTCGACTACCCGGAAGAAAAATATTTTTCAGCGAGGGTCTCACCGCTCTCCTATACCGAGAGTGAACTGGCAGGATTCGTCGTCATCCTGCACGACATCACGCAGCTTAAGAAACTGGAGCAGACGCGCAAGGATTTCGTCGCTAATATTTCCCACGAGATCAAAACCCCCATTACGTCCATCAAGGGATTTTCCGACGCGCTTCTGGAAGGCGCTTTGCATGATACAGAGCATGCTGAAAAATTTTTAAAAATCATCAGGTCGAACAGCGAACGGATCAACAGCCTCGTGGACGATCTCATGACGATTTCAAAAATCGAGCTTGGCGTGGCAAAGATAGAGAAAACACCCGTGGATGTCCCGGATGCCATGGAACATGTGCTGACCCTGCTCCGGTCAAAGGCTGACGCAAAAAACCTGTTTCTTAAGATTGATCTTCCGGAGGCGGTCCCGAAAATCTCGGCAGATAAAGATAAACTCATCCAGGTGCTCACGAACCTCGTGGACAATGCGATTAAATTTACCGACAAGGGCGGGGTCACGATCGGCGCCGGATTGGAAAACGACCGGCCGTACCTCTTCGTGGAGGACACCGGCATCGGCATTCTGGAGAAACACCTGCCGCGCCTTGGCGAGCGGTTCTACCGCGTGGATACCGCACGGTCGAGGACGATGGGCGGGACAGGCCTTGGCCTCGCCATTGTCAAACACCTTGTCAAGGCGCACGGGTGGGACATGCAGATCGAAAGCACTCCCGAAAAAGGCACGAAGGTGACGATTTTCTGCACGAAGGAGGCCTGAGATGAAAATCGGGGTATTCGGAGACATACACGGAAACATCGAGGCGCTCAAGGCAGCCTATGAGGCCGTAGCGGCAACGAAGCCGGACAGACTTTATCATCTTGGAGACCTCGGCGGCTACGCTCCTTTCGTGAACGAGGTCGTCGATTTCCTGATTACCCATGAAATTTCCGGGGTCCAGGGCAATTACGACGAGGCCGTGGCAAACGACCGCGAGCATTGCGGATGCAAGGCCGAGGAGCCGGTCCAGGAGGAGATGGCGCACCTTTCTTTTACCTGGACAAAGAGCCACGTGACATTGGGAAGCAAAGCATATATGAAGAACCTCCCCACGGAGATTAGATTCACCGCCGAAAGCAAACGGGTCTGGCTTTTTCACGCAACACCCAGGAAAAACAATCTTTACTGGTACGAGGACCGGCCCGAGAAGTTCTTTCTTGAGATGGCGGAAAAAGGCGACGCCGACATCATGATCTACGGCCATATCCACAAGCCATACCGGAAGGACTTGGATGGGAAGGTCTTTATCAACGCCGGCAGCGTCGGCAAACCGAAGGATGGAGACCCGCGTGCATGCGCCGCGATCGTGGAAATAACTCCTCAAGCAGTGAAAACGGAATTTCTGCGGGTGCAGTATGACGTAGAAAAGGTCGCATCGGCTATTATCGAAAGCGGACTCCCTCCCTATTTTGCGGAACGGTTGAGGAGAGGGGCGTAGTATCACTTGAGCGGTGCAAACAGACCGCAAAGGGGGAAATCATTTTTTTTAATACTGAAGGGTTCAATCATCAAAGCCAACCTGATGTGATTTTCAGAAGAAGGTTTTGCAGCATGATGTCAGCGATCTGCAAGGAGCTGCATTTATAACTTGCCTGTTATAACTTGTCTTGACAAATCCCTCAAAAAAGATTAATTCTAAAGCTTCGGGGCATTCACAATTCCCAATACTTTGCGCTGTGGTTCAGCTGTTTGTTGGCCTTTGGAGGAAGCATGCGGGGCAAGAATTCAAAAAATATTAAGAAAAAAGAATATATTACTTTTATGTTCCTGCCCGGTCCCAATGCACGCGTCAGGACCCTGCGCATTTCCAAATCAGTGATCAAGTCAGTCCTTCTCTCCCTTGCCGGAGTGCTTGTCCTTTCAGCCTATCTTATTTATGAACTAAATGACATCCAGGGGAAAGCAGAGGAACTACAGTCCATGCGCGAAGAACTTATGCAGCAGAAAGTCCAGGTCCAGAACTTCGCCCTCGACCTGATCGATTATAAACGCCAGATGTTCCTGGTCCGCGGCCTGGACACAAAACTGCGGCGGGCCGTGGGTCTCGGACCCCGCGATAAGACGCAGCTGCTCCTCGGGATCGGGGGACCGGATGAACTCGGGCTTCAGAACCTTACCGCAATCGGTGAAAAGAAACAGGATGAGGCGCTCAAAGAAATGCATCAGGAATTGACTCAGCTCCAGGGGGTGGCTTCGAAGCAGGAGACAAGCCTGCAGACCCTGATGGAATACTTCGAAGACAAGCGTTCGCTCTATGCCTCGACTCCCGCGGTCTGGCCGGTCCGCGGATGGGTCACTTCTCCGTTCGGCAACAGGATCGCGCCGTTCACCGGCAAGGTACAGTTTCACGAAGGCATAGACATTGCGGTCCAAATCGGCACCCCGGTGCTCGCGCCCGCCGACGGCGTGGTTATCAAGGCGGGTTTCGAAGCGGGCTACGGCTACATGGTCGAACTCAGCCACGGGTACGGCCTTAAGACCGTTTTCGGCCATAATTCCCGGTTGAACGTCAAGGTGGGGCAACACGTGAAGCGCGGCGACATAATCTCGTATTCCGGGAATACCGGATCGAGTACCGGGCCTCATGTGCATTACGAGGTCCGGTTAAACGGCCTGCCTGTGAATCCGGCCCGCTATCTTAACTAGTGCTTTGTCAATTTAGTTCTTGATAGTTTAGGCTCTTTGTGGCATACTCCTTCGCAAGGAGGTGTCCATGAGCCAGAAACAATTTCGTGTTCAGTTGAGCG
>JAJXTW010000093.1 GCA_021783455.1 Nitrospirota bacterium
GATCATCGGCGCATGGACGCAGCCGCGGCCTTGACATCTGTTGCTTGCGGTGATACTTTTGAAATAAGTCAGGTATGGTCCCGATAATGCCAAACCTTTCGTGAGGAAGGGGCGGAATGCCGCGGGTCTTGAGGGCAAAAGATGGCCGGGCTGCCGAAGGAT
Source organism: Nitrospirota bacterium (assembly GCA_021783455.1). Taxonomy (GTDB): domain Bacteria; phylum Nitrospirota; class UBA9217; order UBA9217; family UBA9217; genus JAJYKN01. The sequence continues at coordinate 163 of JAJXTW010000093.1, forward strand.
AAAACGTATACGGCATGCCCGGCCTTTTCATTTTGGGAAGAAGAACGCCGAGGAGGTACGGTACGTATGGATACGAAGATCAAATCAGAGAGGATCATTCTTGTGACAGGCGCCACGGGGAACCAGGGCGGAGCCGTGGCTTCCCGGCTGGTGACAACGGGCTGGCGTGTCCGGTCGCTGGTGCGCGACCCTGATAAACCGGCAGCGCGCGCCCTTGCATGGAAAGGCGTCGAGCTGGTCAAGGGCGATCTGAACGACCGCGCTTCGATTAGCAAGGCGATGGCGGGCGTATACGGCGTGTTCGGCGTGTTCGCCTGGCGTGAGGGAGACATCGAAAGCGAAATCCGACATGGTGAAAACGCAATCGATGCTGCGAAGGCCGCAGGCGTGAGGCATTTCATCTACAGTTCCGTGGGCGGGGCCGAACGCAGTACGGGGATACCGCATTTTGACAGCAAGTGGCAGATCGAGGAATATCTCCGGGCAACAGGCCTTCCGGTGACAATATTCCGGCCGGTGTTCATGATGTATAATTTCAACCGTCCTGAGATGCAATCGTCCATCATGAACGGCACGATTTCCATGGCGATCAAACCCGACCGTCCTCTGCAGCTGCTGGCCGCGGACGATCTGGCTGTGTTTGTGAACCTGGCCTTTGAAACCCCGGCGGATTATCTCGGGAAAGCGATCGAACTGGCAGGAGATGAGTTGGCCATGGCCCGGGTTGCCGAGGTATTCAGCAGGGTCGTGGGACGACCAATACGCTTTAGGGCACAACCGATATCCGAGCTGAGGAAGATCAGCAAAGAACGGGCCCTCATGATGGAGTGGTTTAACCGGCAGGGCTATCGCGCGGATATCAAAGCCTTGCGGGCCCTTCATCCCGGCTTAATGACGCTCGAGGCGTGGCTTCGCTCGACCGCGGGGTGGGTCCAGGCTGCATAGTTCGCAGACAAACATGCCGGAGAGAAACCCCTTGCGGAGAACCCCGATGATTTCCATTATTCTTCCGGTCTTGCATGAAACAGAGCGAATCGAGGAGGCGATCGCGCGCCTGCGCGATCAGGATCCCCGCAACGGGATGGAAATTATCGTCGTTGACGGCGACGGGGATGGAGCCACGATCAACGCAATTAGAGATGAAAAAGTCGTCAAGCTTACGTCGAAGCAAGGTCGTGCTTTCCAGATGAACCGCGGAGCGGCATTCGCCCATGGAGATATTCTGCTTTTTCTCCATGTCGATACCCTGCTGCCCTTTCGTGCACTCGTTCTGGTCCGGGCGGCGATGGACGATACTCGCTTTGTTGCCGGGGCTTTTGACCTGGGTTTCAATACGGAGCGCAGGATTTTTAGAGTCACGGAACTGTACGTTTCTCTTCGCACGCGCCTGACACGGGTGCCGTTCGGCGACCAGGCTCTATTCATGCGTCGTGATTATTTTGAAAAAATCGGAGGATACCGCGAAATTCCGCTCATGGAAGACGTGGAATTGATGAAGCGGATCAGGAAGCGCGGCGACAAGATCATGATCATTCCGGAAAAGGTGCGGACCTCTCCGCGCCGGTACGAACAGGAAGGGATTGTTTATTGTACGCTCCGAAACTGGCTGGTGCAGGCTCTCTATGCGTGGGGAGTGCCCGCAGAACGACTCGAGAAATGGTACCGATAGAGCTTCTGCGGTTTTCAAGACTCGCTTGCAAAAAGGGGAAAAATCATCGGGACCGCATGGCCGTATTCCAGGATGCCGTTGCCGGAGATGCTGTTAAAATGAGAGAAATAATAGCGTATTTTAATTATTTCTGGTATAATGAGCGCGTTTGATGCCTTTAACCTTGCTTTGGAGTCCCTGTGAAACGACTATTCAGTTATGCGTTGTGTGCTGTTTTCCTCTTTTCAACGGCGAAATCCGCAGAAGCTTTTTCACCGCAAGCCATACCGGCCAAGGCCTGCATCGTCATCGACGACAATGATGCCGTCCTGTACTCGCAGAACCCCTTAAAGAAGCTTCCTCCCGCCAGTACGGTCAAACTCGTGACCGCCATGGTTGCCCTCGATCGCCTGGACCCGGCAGTGATCGTGAAGGTAAGCCGTGCAGCCGCGGCGGTCCGCTCCATCAAACCCAGACTTTTGGCGGGCGATGAACTGACGGTTTTGGACCTGCTCCATCTGGCGCTCATGCAATCCATTAATTCCGCAGCCGTGGCTTTGGCCGAGGCGACCTCGGGCTCAGAGGGCAAATTTGTGGAATTGATGAATCAAAAAGCAAAAGAGATCGGAGCCGATGACACTCATTTTGTGACCGCCTCGGGGATGCCCAAAGGCAGACAATATACAACCGCGCGCGATCTGACCATTATTCTGAAAAAGGCCCTTACCTATCCGCTCATCAGGGAAATTATCGGCAAGAAAGAGTGGCTGGTCAAGACTGTTGCCGGACGGGAATTGTACCTGGAGAATACCGATGACCTGCTGTGGTCCCGGGAAAACATGGTCGGCGGAAAGACCGGGTTTACGAGAAACGCCCGGCACTGTTTCGTGGGCGCCCTGGACACGGGGAACGGCCTCATTTTTACCGCCGTTCTCGGCGCCCGTTCACGGAGCCGTCTCTGGGAAAGCGCGCAGCTGCTGGCCGATTTGGGGACGAGTTCACGCATGATCGGCTCCACGGAAGAGCCCCTGATTCAGCCCCAAACCTGCTCCCCGGAAGATCTTTCGAGCCACGTCGATTTTGAGATCAATTGGAAGCAGTTCTCCTCCCTCGAAGAGCCCCTGTTCACAAAACACTACCGAGAGGCGCCCCCGGCCTGTTTAGACGTCTCCCGGTGACGAATCGTTTCCCACAGCCATGACTGATGATCGTTGTGTTATTCTTTTTGTCAAACTTCCGGAGCGCGGGAAGGTGAAGTCCCGCCTCGCTCACGACCTGGATGACAACACGGTTTTGCGGCTTTACGAATGCATGGTTCTGGACACGATCGATGTGCTCAACCGGGCAGCGACGCCGTTTCGAATCTGCTTTGACCCTCCGGACGCAATTGACCTCGTGCAAAAATGGCTCGGCGGGGGCTATTCCTACCTTCCTCAGTTCGGCGGCGATCTGGGGGAACGGATGGAACAGGCCTTCCTTCGCGTGTTTGCCGACGGCGCGGCCGAGGCCATTCTGATCGGGAGCGACATCCCGGGACTCGCGGATAACCTGATCTCAGACGCTTTCCGATCCTTCGCAACTCATGATGCCGTGCTGGGACCTGCTGAGGACGGGGGGTACTACCTCGTAGGGTTCAAGAAAAACACCTTTGTCCCCGGTATTTTTCGCGATATGCCCTGGAGCACGGGCGCGGTATTTCGCAAAACGGTCGAGAGCATGCACAGAGCATCTCGTTCCGTCCACGTATTGCCGCTTTGCGCAGATCTTGACACGAAAGAAGATCTTTGGAAACTGCTTGCCACCCGGAATGAGCGGGCATCAGCCGGTGCGCGGACCAGGCGGTTTTTGGATCAATACGCGAGCAGTCTGGAAAGGGCGCTTACCAAAGCTCCGCCACATCAGCCGCGCTAAACTGGCGGACTCCTGAACCGGCGCTCTCAACTATGACCAGACCAAAAAAACAGTTGCTCCTGCTCTTCCTGCTCGTCGCGCTTATTGTGCTTGCCCGCTCTTCGCCCCTGGGATCGATCCTCACGTTTGAGAACCTGAAGCAACACCGGGAGTCCCTCGTGCTGTTCGTTCAGGCCCATTACGGGCTGTCGGTCCTGTCCTTCATTGCTGTCTATGTCCTTACCGCTTCCCTGTCTCTCCCCGGCGCCGCGATTTTAACTCTTGCCGGCGGATTTTTGTTCCATACGGCGGCAGGTACGCTGTACGTGAACCTGGGCGCAACGGCAGGTGCGACCTTTGCCTTCCTGTCCGCCCGCTATCTTCTGGGGGAGCGGTTGCAGGAAAAGTACCAAGGCCAGCTTCGAAAATTCAACGATGAGATCGAGAGGAACGGATCCAGCTATTTGCTTACGTTGCGCCTGATCCCGGTGTTCCCTTTCTTCCTCATCAATTTTCTCTCGGGGCTCACCAATATCCCGCTTTGGACATTTGTCTGGACCACCTCGCTCGGCATCATCCCCGGCACCGTGGTGTACGCTTTTGCCGGTCAGCAGATCGGATCGCTCAATTCGTTTTCGGAAATCCTATCCACAAGAATGATCGTGGCCTTTGCGGTTCTGGCGCTCTTCGCGCTTGTTCCCGCGATCTGGAGACGCTTGCGGCGCGGAAAAGAGTCTCCGGGAAAGTAAGTATTCTGATGGACGGGCAGGAGGAACCATGGACAAAAAGAAACAGGCAACCGAAATAGTAAAACGTCTCAAGAAGGAATATGCCGGGACGCCGCAGACGGCGTTGACCTTTTCCACTCCGTTCCAACTCCTTGCGGCGACCATCCTGTCGGCGCAGACGACGGACATCCAAGTGAACAAGGTGACCGCGACGTTGTTCAAAAAATACCCCGCGATCGAGGATTTTGCGAACACGACGCCCGAAAAACTGGCGCAGGATGTGGCGTCGGTCAACTTCTACAAGAACAAGGCAAAGAACATTAATAACGCGGCAAAGATGGTCCTTACGCAGTTCAACGGCGAGGTCCCGAAATCCATGGAAGAGCTGGTACTGCTGCCCGGTGTGGCGAGAAAGACCGCAAACATCGTACTCTCGAGCGCCTTCGGCATCAATGACGGCATTGCCGTGGATACCCATGTCAAGCGACTCGCCTATCGTCTCGGCTTGACGAAGCATGAAGATCCGGTCAAGATCGAGAACGATCTGATGCTGCTTGCGCCGCGGAAGGAGTGGGGGGACCTTTCCCACCTCCTTATCTTTCACGGCAGGGCGGTCTGCCAGGCGAAAAAACCGAAACATGACGGATGTGTGCTCTTCGATATCTGTCCGTCGAGAACCATCTGAGCCGGTGCCCCTCCCCCGGAATGAGATATAGCCATTGTTTTCCTATATACGAGTATGATAAAATGAGTGCCGTTATCCTCGGTATCCCCTTGAATCCCGCTTTCTGCGAAGAGGAATAGAGCGTATGAACATGATGCTCCGGCAATGCTTGTATCTGGCAGCTTCGGCCCTCTGCGTGCCGCTGCTGATGGGGGCAAACAACGGAAAAAAAGAAAGCGTCGCCACAGGTCCAACAAAAAGTGTGGCAAGCACCGTAACAAACAGCTCGGCTGCGGGCATTGTCGGCAGGACGACCGGGAGCGTGGCAACCAGCCCGTCGTCAAGCATGGCAACCAGGCCGACGCCAAGCATGGCAAGCAGAACAACAGGGAGCCTCGCAAGCGGCGCGACAAGCAGCATGACGGGGAGCCGTATAAAAAGCGGCCTTGCCACCGGCGCAACGGGCAGTATTGCCTCCCTCGTGACCAGCAGCGTTACCAGCACATGGGCGGTCTTGTCTCCCTACGCCGAGGAACTCGCCAAGATCATCGGCTTTGACCGGCAGGTTCTTATCCTGGTGAAGGAAATAACCCATGAACGCATCGGGCGCCTTGTCGGTTTTGATGCGGACGGGTACCAGATTATTGCCCCCGGCATCGTCGTGTCGGTGCCCGAGGAAAAAACGGACAGCATCCTTGCCCTTCTCCGCCGGAAACTCCAGCCGCATCATTATATGGCGTTCATGGCCGAGATGAATGCCGGGATCAAGACCGAAAAGATCGGCGTGCTGAAGGGAACGGACCAGTACGACATCCTTCGTATTATGCACACCAACGGAAACGAATACGACATCTCCAACCAGGATGTGATCGACTGGCTCAAGGACTGGGAAACGAGCGCCCCCTTCGATATTGTCGGTGCCGACAGCGACTGGGTAGAAATTAAATTTAAAACCCTGCCGGCAGACTTAAAAGCCTTTGCCCAAGAAGTATATGATATTTGTCCTGATGCCGTTGATCAGGGCCCGGGTTCGGTCGATGGACTTGTTAAGGAAATCAGAAAAACAAAACATCTGTTCCTCTGGTGGGATTAGATACCGGAGGGGAAGGTGCGTGACACGTGGAAGTGAGAATAAAAAAAAGCAGGCGGGATTCCGCCTGCTTCAAAACGTTCATCCAAAATAACATTTTTTCCCGCTGAGTATAATGAAATAGCGGTATAGGGATACTACTTGCCTGCCGGGGCTGCCTCTTCCTTTTTCTTTGCAGCTTCTTTCTTGGCTTTCTTTACTTTCTTGGCTTTCTTTACTTTCTTGGCTTTCTTTTCCTTTTTGGCCTTCTTTACAGGGGCCTTCTCAGGAGCTGCTGTTGCCGGGGCTGCCGGTGCTGCCGCCTCCTCTGCGAACGCTACGCCGAGGGTAAGAGCAAACGCCATTGCTGTGAAAAGAGCAATAATCTTTTTCATTTAGTTTCACCTCCCTTCCGTTATAGAATTATAGCAACTTAACAGATTCGGTAATCCTTGTCAAGCTTAAAGAAGTATCATGGGAAGCACTACAACTTAATTATGCATAATAGGGATCACAGAGCAGCCATGCGATATTGTCGATATGGCTCACATGCCCCGTTGTTGTGGTCATCTATAGTGTCGGCACAGTGCGGAACAACATGTCTTTTGTGGCTCAAGACCAAACCCTGCCTGCTTCTATGCCGCTGAAATGAAAACAGTCATTTCTTGACAAACAGCGGGGATTACGTTAGATTTATTCAGTTCTTGCCGCGCCGAGCAGATCATTGTGAACGCTTAAGGACTATTGTTATTGCTAAGACTTTATGCTTTTAAGAAGGAGTAAAGCATGAGAAGATTTTCTTTTGCGGCGGTGGTGGCCGCTATCCTTGTCCTCCCGCTCGTATCCGGCTGTACCAAAGGATATGAATCGCAGAAAAGCGCCGATAATCTGAAGATAACGCTTTCCGTCGGCCGCTATCCTCTCGTAAAGGGCGACAATGCGCTGATTGTGAAGGTGAACGATGCTGCCGGAAAGCCGGTCACCGATGCAACGGTGAATGTGCACTACTTTATGCCCGCCATGCCGGGAATGGCGCCGATGGACTTCAACACCCAGGCTGTGCCCAAGGGTGATGCTTATTCGTTTTCGGCCAATATTCCCATGGAAGGCGGATGGAAGGCGGAGGTCTCCGTCTCCCGCGCAGGGAACCCCGCATCGTCGGCAACTTTTAATATCGATGCACGGTAACAAAACAGGAGTCAGGAAGATCCCCCTCGGGTCCTGACATCCAGGTATGATTAAATCAATATTCAGGCGGATCAAAGGTCCGAGAGCGTACGTGCTTGGCGGCCTGCTTGCGGTCATTTCACTCATCCACTACAGCATAGGTCGGGGTGCGGAGGGCATGCTCCACGGCGTGCTCGGCCATCTCTATATCGTGCCGATCATTCTGGGAGCTTACTGGTACGGGATGAAAGGCGGGGTGACCGTTTCCATCGCGGCGGCTGCGCTGTTTTCTCCCCATCTTTTCCTGCACTGGCACGACCCTTACCTGGATGTCTATAATTACGTCGAACTCTTCCTGTTTCTCCTGATCGGCGGCGTTACGGGCGTGCTGAGCCAGATGGAGCGCAACCAGCGGCTGCGGTATGAGGAGGCGCTCCAACGGCTTGACGAATCACACCGGAAATTAAGAGAACAGACCGACATCCTCTTCCAGACCGAGGAACAGTTGAGGCGGGCTGACCGGCTGTCCGCCCTGGGGGAGTTGTCGGCCGGCATGGCCCATGAAATCCGCAACCCGCTCGGCTCGATCAGGGGGGCTGTCGAGATCCTGAAGGACGACTACTCTCCGGAAGAGGCCAAGTATGAGTTTATCCAGATCCTCCTGAAAGAAACGGACCGGCTGAACCATATCGTACAGGAGTTCCTCGGTTTTGCCCGGCCCAAGCAGCCCGAGCTGCACGAGACGGACGTGAACGAGGCACTCGAATCCGTGTTGTTGTTGACGACGCAGGAGGCCAGAAAAGCCGGGGTCGCAACCGAGAAGCGGCTGGACGCTTCGATCGGGAAGAGGAACCTTGATGAGGGACTGCTCAAGCAGGCGTTCCTCAACATCGTTTTAAACGCTATTCAGGCAATGCCTGCGGGCGGAACCTTGACCGTGGAAAGCGGTCTGCGAAACAGCACGCTCGAAGTGAAGATCGCGGATACGGGCGTCGGCATTCCCGATGAAAACCGGAAAAAGCTTTTCAGTCCCTTCTTCACCACCAAGAAGAACGGCACCGGTCTCGGCCTCGCGATCACCTACCGGATCATCGAGAACCATCGCGGCAGGATCGATGTCGTGAGCGAACCGGGCAAGGGGACGACGTTTACGGTGAAGATCCCGGTATAGGTTTAGCCACGGAGGCGCGGAGACGCGGAGAAAAAATGGAGAGAAGCACGTAGGATCTGTGAAATTGGTTTGAGACTCTGATGCTATAATGCGGAAGTTTTCAGCAGCACTCATTTACGTATTCAGTAGTTGTTTTTATTTTTCTCCGAGACTCTGCGTCTCTGTGGCAAAATTATCGACCATGAAAAAATCTTCCATCCTGCTTATAGACGATGACGACAGCCTCCGCCGGGTCATGGAGTTCAACCTGACCGAGGCCGGGCATCGCGTGGAGACCGCAGAGAGCGGCGAGGAAGGGCTGCGGCTCTTCGAAAAGGGCGCTTTCGACGCGGTCATCTCCGATATCACCATGCCGGGCATGAGCGGCATGGAGGTATTGGCGAAGGTCAGGGAGCGTGACGCCGCCGTCCCTGTCGTCATGATCACGGCCTACGGCACCATCGAGAGCGCGGTCGAGGCAATGAAACAGGGGGCCTTCGATTACATCACAAAGCCCTTTAACCGCGATGAACTCCGGCTGACGCTGGAGCGGGCGATCAGGATGCAGAGGCTTGAAAAAGAAAACGTCGAGCTCCGGGCCGAGGTCACGGACCGCTATCGTTTCGACAGCATTGTCGGTGTGAGTGAACCGGTGCGGGAAGTGCTCGAAATGGCCGGTCGCGTTGCTGCGAGCGACGCCACGGTCCTTATCACCGGAGAACGGGGGACAGGCAAGGAACTTCTTGCGAAGGGCATCCATTTCAACAGCTCCCGCGCCGATGGCCCCTTCGTAGCAATCAACTGCGCGGCCATTCCCGAGACCCTGCTCGAAAGCGAACTCTTCGGTTACGTGAAGGGCGCATTTACCGGCGCTGCCAGGGATAAAGCAGGAAAATTCGAGCTTGCCGAGGGCGGGACGATCCTGCTGGACGAGATCGGCGATCTTCGCATCGACCTTCAGGCGAAAATACTCCGGGTCCTGCAGGAGCGGACGGTCGACCGGGTCGGCGGTGCAAAAGCCGTTCCCGTGGACGTCCGGGTCATCGCATCGACGAACCGGGACATCGAGCACGCCATCGCAGAAGGAAAGTTCCGCGATGACCTGTACGACCGCATCAACGTCGTCGGTCTCCGTATGCCGCCGCTGCGCGAACGGCGGGAGGATATTCCGCTGCTCGTAAATTATTTTCTGAAAAAGTTCAACAAGGACTCATCAACGAGCATCGAGCCGGAGGCGCTGGCCGCGCTCCGGTCCTACGGCTGGCCCGGCAATGTCCGCGAGCTGGAGAGCGTCATGGAACGGGCTTCGGTGCTGAAGCGCGGCAACGCGGTTACGCTTGCTGATCTGCCGGACAAGCTGAAAAAGGAAAAGAGCGGCGTCGAAAACATCATTTTGAACCTCCCTGACGAAGGAATCGCCCTGGAAGAATTGGAGAAAAGCCTCATTGTCAAGGCGCTCGAAAAACATAAAGGCAACCAGACGCGGGCGGCCGAATATCTCGGTATTACGAGGCCGACGCTTATCTACCGGATGGAAAAATTCGGACTAAAATAACGTGATGCGTTGCGCACGGTCCACGATGGACCAGCCAGGGAGGGCCTTCCCCTCTCTTGACAAATCGTGTATTATGTAGAGGGCATCATGAACTCATTATACTTAAGGAGGAATACTATGACAACAAAGACGCTCAAGATCCAGGGAATGACGTGCAATCATTGCGTGATGCGGGTGGCAAAGGCGCTCAAGGCCGTGCCCGGCGTGCAGGACGCGAAG